>DASXFW010000009.1:0-4025 GCA_036489395.1 Acetobacteraceae bacterium
CCGGGCTGACCAGGCTGGGCACGATGCCGAGTGCTTCAAGCTGCGACAACACGGCCGGATCGATATCGGACTGCCGAAGCTTTTCCAGCAATGCCGCGCGCGCACCCGACAGGTCCAGGCATTCCGGCGCGGCGTCACGGCCGCGGCGCGTGCGCGCGGTCATATGGTTCGACTGGCTGCGAGTTGCGGCGGCCGGCGCTTCCGCGGCATCCCGCGGCAAGGCGTCGCGGCCAGCGTGGCGCGAGGCCGATCGGCGGACGTGGCGCCGTCGCGCGGCCTGGAATTGCTCGAGCAGGAACAGGATGACGAGGGCGATGAGGTAGGCGAGCCACTCGGGCATCAGGTCGGGCGAATCCGGGTCGGCCCGATCTGGATCGGGGGCATAGGCTTCGGCCGGAGGTGTGTTCAGGTCGCCCATAACGGTGGGGGTATATCGCAGGCGGCCGAGATTGTCAAGAATAATAACTTAACATAGTTAGATTTGTTATGGCGGCCGATACCAATGGCCGTGCGGGTTCCCGGTTCGGTCACGGGACCGCCCACGACTGCTTTATACCAGGCATCGTTGGCGCTGACTCTTGTGTCATGCCCGGGCTTGGCCCGGGCACCCACGGCTCCGTAGCGTGTCGGCGGTAAAGCCGTGAGGAACCGGCCGGAGCCTGTCCTCGGGCGCGCCTTTGGCGCGACCCGTGGGCCGGCCATGACACATGGGTCAGACTTTCCAACGCTTGGCATTGCTCCTGTCGCCCTCTTGGCAACGGCCAATATTTCTGTCATTCTGGAAATATGGAAACACTGGAAGCCGCTGCTGCCTTCGCCGCCCTGTCACAGGAGACCCGGCTCGACCTGGTTCGGCTGCTGCTTGCGGAAGGCGCCTCAGGCCTCCCCGCGGGGGAGCTCGCGTCGCGCCTCTCGGTACCTGCCTCGACCTTGTCCTTCCACCTGGCCGCGCTGGAGCGGGCGGGCCTGACCCAGGCGACTCGCCAGGGGCGGCAGGTGGTGCACGCGGTGCGGATCGCCGGCGTACGGCGATTGCTCGGCTTCCTGACCGAGACGTGCTGCGGCGGCCGGCCGGAACTGTGCGGCGACCTCGCCAGCCTGCTGCCCGCCGATCCCGAGGAGGACAAAGGCATGACGCCGGCCTTCAACGTCTTGTTCCTGTGCGCGTACAACTCGGCCCGCTCTATCATCGCCGAAGCGCTGCTGCGGAAGATCGGCGGCAGCCGCTTCCGCGGCTATTCGGCGGGTTCCGACCCGATCGCCGAACCCAACCCGGAGGTCATGGCGAAGCTGCGCGCATTCGGCCACGACACGACCGGCCTGCGCAGCAAGTCCTGGCATGAGTTCGCCGGGCCGAACGCGCCGCGCATGGATTTCGTCATCACGCTGTGCGACACGCCGGAGGGTCCGGTGTGCCCGGATTTCGGCGAGATCGCGGTGACCGGTGCCTGGCCGCTGCCCGACCCGGCCAGGTTCGCCGGCAGCGCGATCGAACGCTCGGCGATGCTGAACGAGCTCTATTCCAGCCTGCACCGCCGCATCGAGCTCCTCACGTCGTTGCCGTTCGCTTCGCTCGATCGCGCGGCCATGCACGCGCGGCTGGATGAGATCGGCGGCCCAATGCGCGTGCCGGCTCGGGGGTTGTAAGAACATGCGCGTCGGCATCAACGGCATGAGCATCGGCGAAACGGCCGCCGGTCAGGCAACGGCGCAAAAACCAACCCTCGGCATCTTCGAGCGCTTCCTGACACTTTGGGTCGCGCTGTGCATTGTTGCCGGCATCGCGCTCGGCCACATGATGCCGGGCGTGTTCCACGTCCTCGGCGATGCGACCGTCGCGCAGGTGAACCTGCCCGTCGCCGTGCTGGTCTGGCTGATGATCGTGCCGATGCTGCTGAAGATCGATCCCGCCGCGCTGCGCGAGGTCGGTCGGCACTGGCGCGGCATTGCCTCCACCGTGGGCGTGAACTGGCTGGTCAAGCCGTTCTCCATGGCACTGCTCGCCTGGATCTTCATCGCGCATTTGTTCCGGCCCTGGCTGCCCGCCGATCAGATCGCCAGCTACATCGCGGGCCTGATCCTGCTCGCCGCCGCGCCGTGCACCGCCATGGTGTTCGTATGGTCGAACCTGGTCGATGGCGAGCCGCACTTCACACTGAGCCAGGTCGCACTGAATGATACGATCATGGTGTTCGCCTTCGCCCCGATCGTCGGCCTGCTGCTCGGTTTGTCCTCGATCGCCGTGCCGTGGGATACGCTGTTTCTTTCAGTCGCGCTCTACATCGTCGTGCCGGTGATTGTCGCGCAACTCTGGCGCCGAGCGCTGCTGTCGCACGGCGGTCCGGCGGGATTGCAGCGCACGCTGCGGATGCTTGCGCCGCTGTCGCTGTGCGCGCTGCTGCTGACCCTCGTGCTGCTGTTCGGTTTGCAAGGCGAACAAATTATGCGGCAGCCGGTGGTCATCGTGTTGCTGGCAGTGCCGATTGTGATCCAGGTGTATTTCAACGCGGGGCTCGCCTACTGGCTGAATCGCCGGCTTGGCGTCGAATGGTGCGTGGCCGGGCCGTCTGCGCTGATCGGCGCGAGCAATTTCTTCGAGCTCGCCGTGGCCACCGCCATCGTGCTGTTCGGCTTTCAGTCCGGCGCGGCGCTTGCGACGGTGGTTGGCGTGCTGGTGGAAGTGCCGGTCATGCTGTCGGTCGTGCACATCGTGCGCCGGTCGCGGGGCTGGTACGAACAGGGCACGAATATGGGGTGAAGCCGAGCCTGCCGCCCCCAACTTCTGTCATTGCGAGGCCGCTTGGCCGAAGCAATCTCCCGCGGGGGATTGCTTCGGCCAAGCGGCCTCGCAATGACAGAATGCTCAACTCAAATCCCCACATTCCCCGAACGGCGCCGTGCCGCCAGCAGCTTGTTCGATTCGAAGAAGCATTCCACCGCCGCCGCATGCACCGCGCGCGACGCGTCGTCGAAATCTCCCGTCGGCCGCCGCTCCGGAGCGAAATGCCCGAACTCGTCGCGTCCGCGCACCAGGGCCGCGGTCACGCGTACATCGTTGACCAGCCGGCAACGCGGCGGAATATAACTGACGCCGATACCGATGCGCCGCTGGTCCGTGCGGTTCGGTTCCGAGCAATGCACGATATGCGTGTGATGCAGCGAGATCTGTCCCGCCTTCAGCGGCATCAGCATATAATTTTCATAATCCAGACGGTGCTCGATCGTCTGCCCGCGCGACAACAGATTGCCGGGCGTGGACGTGTCCTTGTGCGGCTTCTGCCCAATCACATGGCTGCCTGGCAGCACCTTGACGCACCCCATCTCCGGCGTTGCATCGGTCAGCGCGATCCACGCGGTGACTTGCTCCGCCGGTTCCAGTCCGAAATACGTGCCGTCCTGATGCCAGGACACATGCGACGGCTCGTGCGGCTCCTTCAGCCACGATGTCAGGTGATAGATCATGATGTCCGGGCCGATGATGCTTTCCACCGCGTCCAGCACCTTCGGATTCCGCACCAGCTCGTCCATCCAGGTGAACAGCAGATGCGATTTGGAGCGCACGAGGTTGGGGAGCTTGCCGAAGGTGTCGCCCTGTTCTGCCTCGAACGACTCCAGCCGGCCGCGAAAATGGCGCACTTCGTCCGGTGTCAGGCAATCCAGGGGGAACAGGAAACCGTCGCGGTGGTATTGCGCGATCTGGTCGGGCGACAAGGTGGCGGGCATGGGCTGGCTCCGGGTTGCCGGGATTCTTTGCGGCGATCGCGTGGGACGCGCAAGCGTGCCGGGCCGCGGCATCGCACGCGGCGTTAAGGCACTGTTGACGAATAATCACTGCAATTGACGCACGGTCGCATAATGTCGTCATGCCGACGAAGGTCGGCATCCACGCCTTCCTCCGCTGCGGCACTGCAAGACGTGGATGCCGACCGGAGCCTGCCACCGGGCACTTGACCCGGTGGTCGGCATGACGGGGCAAAGGCCGGTGCCTCGCTCAACCGATTCGATTATTCGTCAACAGTGCCTAA
>DASXFW010000046.1:0-14971 GCA_036489395.1 Acetobacteraceae bacterium
CGTGCAAGCGGTCGCGTCGTCTGACTGGTTGGCGATTGGGGCGGCCGGCGGTTGTGCGGAATCCTGTGGCTGGCCGGCTGCCTTCGAGGCCAGCCGGCGGGCGCGGCGCTGCTGCATGGACTGGGAATGCTCGAGCAGGAACAGGATGAGCAGGGCGATGAGGTAGGCGGCCCATTCCGGCATCATGTCGGGCGAATCCGGGTCTGCCCGATCTGGATCGGGGGCATAGGCTTCGGCCGGAGCGGTGTGCTGGTCGCCCATGGGGGGGTATATACGGGAAGCGGCCGGGATTGTCAAGGATAATAACGTGACTTGGTTAGTGGCGATGCGGCGGTTGATGCCAATGGCCCGAAATCCTGACCGGTGTCATGGCCGGCCATGACACATGGAAATTCCGTCGGCGGAGATTGTCAACGATAACAACGCAACCTGGTTAGTTGCGGCCACCCACGTCTTTGCCGCTCGACGCAAGGAAAGACGTGGGTGGCCGGCCGGAGCTTGTCCTCGGGCGCGCCTTTGGCGCGACCCGTAGGCCGGCATGACACATGGAAATTCCGTCTCCGCGCACGGCTTATCCCGATGCATATGGGGCTTGGCGCCATCTGCCGGCGAATACGATCTGTCCGGCGGTGTAGCGACCCAAGGGTCCGAGCGCAGCGGTCAGGCGGCGATCGAGGCGCGCGGCCCAGTCGATACGGCCGGGGAACAGCCTGCCGGCGGCGGAGTTGAAATAGCTGATCTCCGGGTCGGCGAGACGGGAGATGATGGTGGCGAACTGCGTCTGGTTGAGCTTCGCCTCATCCTCGGTGATGTACGGCGTGCCCGCATAAATAACGCTGCGCAGCCGTGGATAGATCACCTGCTGCACGAATTTGCTCTGGCGTGGCCGCTCGAGCACCGAGTGGGTGTATTGCTCGTGTGCAAAGAGCCACCCATCAGGCTTCATGATGCGATCGAGCTCGTTCAAGGCCGGTTCGATGGCGATGTGGTGGAACACGCCATGGAACAGCGCCGCGTCGAAGAACTTGGCTTCGTAGTTGGTGCGCTCGGCTCCGGCCACGTCGAACTGGATCGGCATGAAGCCGAAGCGTTCCGCGCGGGTGCGGGCGAGGCCGACCATGTCGGGCGAGATGTCGAACGCGTAAACGCTGGCGCCCATACGGGCCAGGCGGCAGGCATCGTCGCCCAGACCGCAGCCGGCAATCAGGACGCGCTTACCCTTCAGATCGTGGCGCAGGAGAATGTCGTAGAGGCACCAGTGGGAGTTCCACCAGCGGCGTTCGCTGTCGGACACCAGGTCCATCGAGGGGGCAACGTCCGCGGCGGCGGCCAACCTGAGGGCAAGGGTTCGGTGGTACTCGCGTTCCCTGTCCTGGCGCAGAGTTACGGATTCATCCAGGCTCCCGGTCGGCATCCCATCAATTCTCCACACGTGCGATCGAGGATAGGGGAGTTTTGCATTGAATGGAATCGTCGTGCGCTCGTCATCGGGTGCAGCGAGGCGACGACGGAAGCAGCTTGGTCCCCCCCTCCCGTTGTGGGGGGGGTTGGGGGAGGGGTGCGTATTTCCGGCGGACCTGGGATGTAGGTACCCCTCCCCTAACCCCTCCCTCAAGGGGAGGGGGACTCTGGACACGCCAGACGCTGCGATGGCTGCGTTGAAACACACTTATGCGGCAGCGGTGTGCCAGCCGATCCAGTCGCAGAAGGCGCGGCCCATCACCAGATCCCGGTCGGCGCCCTGCAGCCAGGGCAGTTGCTCGGTGAACAACGTCACGCACTGGCGCCACGTGCAGTGCATGCGGGTGATGTCGGTGCCCCAGAACATGCGGTGCGGCCCGAACGCGTCGAACACGCGGTGCAACGCATCATGGATGCTGGGGAACGGGTAAGTGTCCACGGCATAGCCGGCCTGGCCGGTGGCCTTCACCGCGACGTTCGGATGCCGCGCCAGCGCCAGCAATTGCGGCAGGTTGCGATAGGCCTGGTCCGCGCCCTGCGTGGCGCGTGGCACGCCCATGTGGTCGATGCTGATCTTCAGGCCGGGGTGGCGTTGCGCGATGTCGGCAACCCGCGGCAGGAACGCGGACGCCTGGAGCGAGACCGGAATGCCCAGGCGCTCGGCCACGGGGAACAACCAGTCCAGCGTGCCGTCATCCGGCCAGGACTGCGACCTTGGATCGGTGAAGTAGAAGCGCAGCCCCTGCATCCCCGGCCGGCTCTTCCAGGTCTCCAGCAACGCACGCTGGCTCGGATCGTCCAGGTAGATCCAGCCCATGATGGCGAAGCGATCGGGATGCGCGCGGGCCGCCTCGACGGCCAGCTCGTTCGAATCGGGGTCCCACATCACCGGGTGGACCACGGCGCGATCGATGCCTGCGGCGTCCATGGCCGCCAGGGCTTCGTCCTTCAGGAATGGCGTCTGACGATGATGCGCGGAGGGTGTGCCCTTGGCCCAGAGGTGGATCTGTGCGTCGGCGATCATCATGGCGGCTGCATCCGTCGTGTGGTGCGAACATGGACGCGCCTGCGGATGCACCGTTGCTTTCCGGAATGCAGGCACGCGCTATCTGAGGCACACCAGAATGGCGGCGGCAAGATGCCTCGGCGAGGGCACACGAGGGAGGGGTCGAAACGGTAAGCATCGACCCCTCCCAACGTAAGCTTCGACCCCTCCCAACGTAAGCTTCGACCCCTCCCCCTGGCCCCCTCCCTCAAGGGGAGGGGGGACTTGGGTCTAGCCGCCGTGATCGAGATGCCCGGCGGCGAGTCGGGTGAGCGCGTTGTAGATTTTCCGGTCTATCTCGATGCCCTCGTGCATCAGGCGCGCGCGCGTGCGGTAGGCACGCTCTCCCGGAATGCGGATTTCGGCAACGCCGGCCTGGCGCGGCGTCGCCTTGATCGTGTCGATCCGCCGGCTGACTTCGCGCCGGTACTCGTCCGGCGACACGAACACGTCCGGCTTGAACGCGATGAACATGTAGCCGCTGACCCCGTCGGCGGGCCGCACCCCGGCGGTCAGCGCACCGAGCGCGTCCATCGCCAACGCGAGGCCGAAGCCCTTGTAACCGCCTTCCGGTCCGCCGAACGGCAGCAGCGCGCCACGCAACGCGGTGCGCGCATCGGTCGTCGGCGCGCCGTCCGGGCCGAGCGCGACGCCTTCCGGGATTGGCGTGCCCATGCGCGACCGGAACTGCAGGTCGGTGCCCATGAACGCCGACGTCCCCATATCGATGACCAGCGGATCGCCATCGGTCGGAAATCCGAAGGCGATCGGGTTGGTGCCAAGCGCCCGCCGCGTGCCGCCGAACGGCGCCACCGCCGGCGGCGACGACACGGTATGGATCGCCACCAGGCCGGCTCGGGCGATCATTTCGCAGTAGTAGGCACTGCGCCCGGTCATCCAGGTGTTAGCCACGCAAACGATGGCGAGGCCGTGTGCTTCGGCGCGCTCGATCGTCGCCCGGGCCGCGCGACAGGCCACGACCATGCCCGTGTTGTTGCCGCCGTCGAGCATTGCGGTCGCCCCGCCCTCCCGCAGCACGGCGATGGGCCGGCGCGGCAGCCTGAATTCCGGATAATCGACGACGTTCAAAAGTTTCGGCAGCCCGGAATACTCGTAGCCGCACAAGGCCGCGTCCAATACATGGTCGGTGAGGATGCTTGCGTCGTCGTCGTCATAACCGGCGCCGCGCATCGCTGCCTCGCCGAGCGCACGCGCTTCGGCAACTGTCAGTCGGACGCGGTCGTTGCTGGTCACGTCGGCCATGTTTGCATCCTCGATGATTGCGCTCGCCATTGGGCGAACGTGGCTTGGGGGTGAGGTCTGAGGCGCGATGGAGCGTCAGTTCCGCGCGTCAGGTTGGTTCGATCGCCATGCGCGCGCGGACAACGCCGCCGCATCAGCCGGCAATTCCTGTTCGGCCGCATCGCGGGCGTGCGCCGCCTGCACCAGGGCGTGCACGTGGCCGAAGCGTGCCTGCATCACATCCGGCAACGGCACGTCGCGGTGCGCGACCGCGCCGCCGGAGCGGACCCGATACAGCAGGGCCTTCTGCGCGGCTGGAGGGGGCGTGCCTGCCGCCATATCGCGGGCGGCAGCCAGCACCAGGCGGCGGAACCGGATCACGCCCATGTCCGTTGGCCCAAGATGTTCTGCGGTCCGATCGGCAATCAGGCCCTGACTTTCCTGGATCGCGGCATCTTGCTCCGAGACGCCATCGATCCCGGTGAAGGTCTCGAATTTCTGCTTGTGGCGGTCCTGCAGGTAGTCGTTGTCCCGCTGCCGCAACGGGACATGGTTGCCATCGACGTCGGAGTGAACGCCCGCGCCTTTGGCGAATCGCCGGCGCTCGGCGGCGGTTAGCGGCCGCTCCGGGTTCCAGGTGTAATTGTAGATCCAGCACGCGACGTCATCGATCGGGACCCAGCATTGGCCGTGGTAATTCTCGCCAGGGAATGCGTTGGGCGCCAGGCCATGGTTGGGCATCAGGAACTGGCTGACACGCCAATAGGTGTTATCGCCGTCGGCGCGCCGCGCGGCACCCAGCACCAGGCCCACGGGATGTTCCAGTATGGTGAATCGCGGCGCACCATCCGCACGCATCCAGCGCACGGTATCGGTATCGGATGACACCTTGGCCATCAGCCGGTCGGTCACATCCTTCGCGTCGGACACCGCCATGTGCAGGAAGGAGAAATGCGCGGTGTCCAGGCCACCCTCGCAAGCCTGCGCCCAGTTGGATTCCTGCCGTTTCTTGGAAACGAACACGTGGGAAGCCGGCAGTGCGAGGAATTCGAGCTCGGGCAGCTCCGGCATAAGTTCGCGTGGACCGAGATAGACCCAGACGAATCCCCCTGCCTCACGCACGGGATATGCCAGGAGGCGGACGTTGCGTTCGGCCTGGTCCCGGGTCGGGCCTGGCTCCATCGTCGGAATGGCGAGGCAACCGCCGTCGGCGGCAAATTTCCAGCCATGATACGCGCAGGCGATGGCATTATTCTCGTTACGGCCAAAGAACAGGTCGGCACCGCGGTGCGGACAGCGGGGGGAGACGACACCGACGGTGCCATCGGTGGTGCGGAACGCGCGCAGGTCTTCGCCCAGGACGCGAATGCGAAGCGGCGCACCATCGGGTTCCGGCAATTCGGCGCTGAGTGCCACGGGCTGCCAGAAATGCCGAAACACATCGCCCATCGGCGTTCCCCGATCGGTGCGAGTGAGCAATACGTTATCGGCTGCGCTGAGCATTCGTCATTCCTCCGGTTCCCGGATTCATGCGGGGTGACGGGACATGGGTCAACGTTCGGGACACCAGTGTCCGACAGGAACGGCAACCGGGCCGGACGCCACGGTGTTTTCCGCTGGCGGCCGAGCCGTCTATCGTGCGGGCAGCACAGGCAATCAGGATCGCGACATGGACAACTCGACCCGACCGCGGCGCAGCCTATTGTTCGCGCCTGGCAATCACGCACGCCGCGTGGAAAAGGCGCTTTCGCTTGACGCTGACGCCGTGATCCTCGATCTCGAAGACGCCGTTGCGATCGCAGAGAAGGCCGCGACCCGCACGGCGGTCGCCGCCGCGCTGGAACGCAAGCGGCGGGGTCTGCTGTATGTCCGCGTAAACGCCAGCGATACCGAATTCTGCTATGGCGACCTGGCGGCGGTGGTGCAGCGCGGCCTGGACGGCATCATTCTGCCAAAGGTCGAAAGCGCCGCCGGGTTGGCAACGATCGATTGGCTGCTGGCGCAGATGGAGCGCGAGCGCGGACTGCCCGCGGGCGAGCTCGACCTGATCCCGATCATCGAGACGGCGCGCGGCGTCCAGCAGATCGATGCGATCCTGGCGGCGGCCACACGTGTTCGGCGCGTTGCGTTCGGTGCCGGCGATTTCACGCTCGACGTCAATATGACCTGGAGCCGTAGCGAGAGCGAGCTTGCCCACGCCCGCGCCGTTATCGTTACGGCATCGCGCGCAGCGGGGATTGACGCGCCGCTGGACACGGTCTGGGTTGATCTGACCGACGCGGAGGGCCTGGACGCGTCGGCTCGCACCGCGCTGGGATGCGGCTTCCAGGGAAAGATGTGCATTCATCCCGGCCAGATCGAAGTTGTGAACCGCGTATTCACGCCGAACGATGCCGAGGTCGCATTTGCCGAGCGTGTCACCGCCGCATTCGCCAAAGCCGAAGCCGAGGGCAGCGCGGCCATCCAGCTCGATGGGAAGTTCATCGACTATCCCATCGTCTATCGCGCGCAACGGGTGTTGCGGAAAGTCGCGGCGATCCGCGCACGGGAGGCACGGTGATGACGGACGAACCATCCGGAGCGCTCGACGGCGTCAAGGTCCTCGATCTTTGCAGCTATCTCGCCGGACCTTACGGCTGCACGCTGTTGGCCGATTCCGGCGCCGACGTGATCAAGATCGAATCACCGCAAGGCGACATGCTGCGCCAGTTCCCATCCAGCCTGCCCGGCGAGAGCCGCTTCTTTCTCGGCACCAATCGGGGAAAGCGCGCCCTGGCGCTCGATTTGAAACAACCGGAGGGATTGGCTGTGCTGCATCGCATGGTCGCGGACGCGGACGTGCTGGTGGAGAATTTCCGCCCCGACGTACCGGCACGGCTGGGCATCGATTACCCACGGCTGCGCGCGATCAATCCACGCCTCATCTATGCCGGGCTGACGGGCTATGGCGATGCCGGGCCGCTCAGCGAGAAGGGCGGCTTCGACCAGGTGCTGCAGTCGCTAACCGGCATGTCGATGTTCCAGGGCGGCGGGACCGACAGACCGCAACTCATACTCGGCTCGGTCCTCGATTACTTCACCTCCGCCCTGCTCGCCTACGGCGTCACCGCCGCGTTGTTCCGGCGCGAGCGCAGCGGCAGCGGGCAATATCTCAGCCTCTCGCTGTTGCGCAGCGCCTTGACGATACAGGCCGGCCGCTTTGTATGGGCCGAGAGCGAGGGCCGTGATGTGGCGCGCGATTCCGGCACCGGCGGGCTGACCGGCATCCATCCAACGAAGCGCGGCATGCTCTATATTTCCGTGCACTCCAATCATTTCTTTACCGCATTGTGCGAACTGACCGGGCGCCCGGACCTCGCACACGACCCGCGTTGCGCGACGATGCGCAGCCGCGCCGCGCATGCCGGTGAATTGCTGCCGGCACTGCGAACCGCGCTCGGCGCGCACACCGCGCTGGAATGGGAGGAGATCTTCGGGGAGCGTGTCCCCTGCGCGGCGGTGCGGCCCATCGAGGAGATGTTCGACCATCCGCAGGTCCTTGCGGAGGAGTTGGTGACAACGCTCGACCATCCGGCAGTGGGCCGCTATCGCACGATGACGAAGCCCATCAAATTTTCCGACACGCCGGGGCCGTCGCCTGCCGCGTCGCCGACATTCGGTCAGCACAGCGATGAGGTGCTTGCGGCGTATGGATATTCGGATGCCGAGATTGCCACGTTCCGGGAGCACGGCGTCGTGCGCTGAAGCCCCTGGGGCGAACGCGACCGGCGCTTCGACCGGCATTTTTCTGTGGTGCCACGGGGTTTTATACCCGGTGGTCGGCATGACGGGACGGACATCGGAGCGTACGTCGCTCTTTCCGGCACCCGGTATTATACGAACCGGCGCCGCGCCCATCCTTCGTCAAAAGCGACGTTCATCAACGGCTGCGAGCGCTTCTCTGAAAACAGCCACGTCCCGTCAACCCGCCGATATCGCTCATGGTCGATGCTGGCGCGCCACATCGCACGATCGCCATCCGCCAACGTACATGGCATGAACAGATACCATTGCGCCCGCGCCGTATCGCGATCCACGTGGATCTGGCCATTCAGACTATAGTGGATGGCGAAGGAGAAGATCCCTGCCGCGCCCTGAAAGAATCGCCGGATGGCCGCACGGCCCTCGAATCGGCCAAGGCCCGGGCTGTCCCATGTCGCATCCTCGCAGAACATCGCCGCGATGCCATCGGCATCGTAGTTGTCATCGCAAAGCGCCGCGTAACGCGCCTTGAGATTACGGATGGCTTCGGCGTCCTCCAAGGCCTGGAGTCGCTGCTCGATTCGATCAAGCCGCGCCGCATCGAGGTTATTCTCAGGCCCGGTCATGCTTCCGCCTTTCGCCAACGATGCTTCGTCATGACAGGGCGAAGCCTGCGTAGTCCCCGGCAACCACATCGGCGCAGATTTCACGATAGCGGATCATGCCGCCCGCATAGGGCATGAACACGCGCGGCTTGCCCGGGATGTTCGCACCGAGGTACCAGGAATGCTTCGCCATCGGCAGCAGCGTCCGGCCGGCGACCTCATTTACCTCAGTCACCCATTTCTCAACCGCCTCGGGTCGCGGCTCGATTCGTTCCAGGCCCTTCGCGCGTATGTACCCGATACAATCGGCAATCCAATCGGCATGCTGCTCTATCGCCACCGGCATGTTGCACAGAACCGAGGGGCTGCCGGGACCGGTGATAGTGAACAGATTGGGGAATCCGGCGATTTGCAGGCCAAGGTAGTTGCGTGGGCCGGCTTGCCATACGTCCTTGAGCGCGACTCCATCGCGACCGCGCAAATCCATCCGCAACAACGGACCGGTCATCGCATCGAATCCGGTCGCGAAGACGATGATGTCCACGGGGTACTCGGCGTCCGCCGTGCAAATTCCGGTCTCGGAGATGCGCTGAATGGGCGCGGCCTTTACATCCACCAGCGTGACATTCGGTCGATTGTACGTCTCGAAGTAGTCGGTATCGATCGGCGGCCGCTTCGCGGCGTAGGGGTGGTCGATGTCCGACAGGATCGCGGCGGTCCCGGGATCCTTCACGATCGAGCGGATCTTGCGCTTGATGAAATCGGCCGCGGTATCGTTCGCCGCCTTGCTCACCAGCATGTCCTGGAAGGTCGCGCGGAACTGCAGGCCGCCGCGTTCCCAGGCCGCTTCATAGAGTTCCTCGCGTTCGTCCGGGGATGTTTCGACCGCCTTGCGGTCCTCCACCTTGAAGGCCATCCCGTTATAGGTCTCGTGCGTCAGCGCACGGATCTCCCGCGCATTCTGCCTGACGTATCGTTTGAACTCCGGTGTCAGCGGCACGTTGCGCGCCGGCACGGAATAATTCGCTGTACGCTGGAACACGGTCAGATGTTCGGCCTGCGCGGCAATCACCGGCGCGGCCTGGATGCCAGTCGATCCGGTGCCGATCATGCCGACGCGCTTGCCGTGGAAATCGACGCCGTCGTGCGGCCACTGGCCGGTGTGGTACCAGTCGCCTTTGAAATCGCGCAGTCCGGGAATGTTTGGAACATTGGCGGTAGAGAGGCAGCCGACGGCGGTGACCAGAAACTTCGCGACATATGTGTCGCCGTTCCCGGTGCGCACGCGCCAGCGATTGGCGGCCTCATCGTATTGCGCCGACGTGACGCGGCTGTCGAATCGAATGTCCCGCTTCAGGTCGAACCGGTCGGCTACGAAGTTCAGATAACGCAGGATTTCAGCCTGGCCAGGATAGCGCTCCGACCATTCCCATTCCCGCATCAGTTCGGCGGAGAACGTGTACCAATAGACGTGGCTTTCGGAATCGCAGCGCGCGCCGGGATAGCGATTCCAATACCAGGTGCCCCCGACACCGCCGCCGGCTTCCAGTGCCATCACGGAAAGACCCAGGCGGTCGCGCAGGCAAAACAACTGGTAAAGGCCGCCGAAGCCCGCGCCAATCACCAGCGCGTCGAGTTCGGTTGTCCGGCCGGTTTCGCCGGTTCGCAGATCCACCACGCCGCTCATCCTTCTCCGGTTGTCAGCACGCGAGGCGCACATCCAATCACCCTGCGCCACCCTGCCTGACGACGCCATACCGGCGAGGCTGGCTGCGCTGCCATAGCCAGCGTCGTTGTTGAATCCACACGGCGCTCCGGTTCATGCCGGGATGTGCTACGCATCGAGTTCCGGGTAGCGGCGAAAGATTCCGGTCTCATTGAACGGTACGCGCCGCTCACTCGCCAGGTAGGCCTTCAATCGCGGCCGTTCCGCCATTGCTTTGTGCAAGGCCGTCACGCGCGGCAGATTCGACAACTCGTGCGCGGACGCGCGCGGAAATGCGAAACGCATCCCCTCGACCAACTGGAACAGGGAGAGATCGGCATAGGTGACGGATCCACCTACCAAATGATCGGTTCCCGCTGGGTTCGCTTCCAGAATCCGTTCGAACCAGCCAAGGAACTTCGGCATCCGATCCTTGCGGAAGACCGCCGCACGCGCAACCGCCTCATGCTTTTGTTCGTGGAACCACTTATCCTCATCGATCGGATGGTGCGAATTATACGCTTCCTTGACAATATCGGTAATCGTGAGTTGGATCTGATGCGTCCATAGCCTGCCATCTTCGTCGTCAGGCGCAAGACCAATTCGCCCGCCCAGATACAGCAGGATCGCCGCAGTGTGGCTGACTATCGCATTGCCGTCGCGCAGGAACGGCGGGGCGAACGGAATGTGCGACGTGCCCTCGCCGCGCATCAGGGCCAGCATGGCAGGAACGCCGAGTCCGTCGGTCTCCGGGCCACGCGCCACGTCGATGTAGGCGGTCCCGGCATCTTCCAGCGCGAGGCGCACGAATTCGCCGCGTCCCTGAATTTCCGGCCAATAGAAGAACTCGTAAGCCATAGTGCGCTTCTCCCTGCCACTACCGATACGCCGGCATCGTTGGCACGGAACCTCCTGCCGGTCCAAGCCTCAAGCTTCCGTGCATTGTGGAATGCGCCCCGGGCAGCACGCGACCGCTGCCCTACGCGATGCGAAGATGTGGCCGCCGTTCTGCCTGGCGCTCGCCGACGCGTCGCCCCAGCGTCATCCCCGAACGGCATCCGCCGCGGCACTGTGCCGCCGAAGCAGCGTCCGCAAATCCAGGCCCGCGACCGCCCCGTCCTTCACCACCCACCGTCCCCCGACCATGACCCGGTCCGCACGATGCGCGCCGCAATGCACCAGCGCGGCCAACGGATCGCCGGCGCCAGAGAAGCGCGGCTCGTCCAGCCGGAACAACGCCAGGTCGGCCGCCGCGCCCACGGCGATCCGCCCCAGTTCCGGGCGCCCGATGCATGCCGCCGAGCCCTCCGTCGCCCAGCGCAGCGCGTCGCGGTGGCTCACCCGGGTGACGCCGTAGCGGGCGCGCTGCACCAGGAACGCGGCGCGGACTTCCTGCATCAGGTTCGACGCGTCGTTCGATGCCGAGCCGTCCACGCCCAGCCCGACCGCCACCCCGGCCGCGGTCAGCTCGCAAACGCGGCAGTGGCCGGAGCCGAGCGTCTGGTTGCTGCAGGGGCAATGCGTGACGGCGACCCCCGCGCGGGCGAGGCGCGCCATTTCCGCTTCGTCGAAATGGATGCCGTGCGCCAGCCAGGTGCGGTCGTGCAGCCAGCCGCACGCCTCCAGATAATCGAGCGGCCGGCAGCAATGCATCTGCTGGCAGAACGCCGTCTCGTCGGCGGTTTCCGCCAGGTGGGTGTGCAGCCGCGTGCCAGTGCGCGCGGCCAGCTCGGCGGTGGCGCGCATCAGCGACGTGGTGACGCTGAACGGCGAGCATGGCGCCAGCGCAATCTGGGTCATCGCGTGCGGCGCGGGATCGTGCCAGCGCGCGATCAGGCGCTCGCTGTCGGCGAGGATGGTGTCCTCGTCCTGCACCACGCTGTCCGGCGGCAGGCCGCCGTCGCGCTGCGAGCGGTTCATCGAGCCGCGTGTCGCGACGAAGCGGATGCCGAGGCGTTGGGCGGCCTCGATCTCGATGTCGATGGCGGCGTCCAGGCCGGGCGGAAAGATGTAGTGGTGGTCGGTCGTGGTGGTGCAGCCGGACAGCAGCAGCTCGGCCAGCGCGAGGGTGGCGGCGGCATCCAGCGCCTCGGGGGTGAGGCGCGCCCACAGGGGATAGAGCGCGCCGAGCCAGTCGAACAATTCGCTGTCGAGCGCGGCGGGCAAGGCTCGGGTCAGGGTCTGGTAGAAATGGTGGTGGGTGTTGATCAATCCGGGCAGCACGACGTGCGCGCTGGCGTCGAATACGGCGCAGTCGGGCGTGGATGGCGTGGCGCCCGCCGGCACCAGCTCGGCGATGCGGCCGTCCGCGATGACGATGCCGCGCTCCGCGCCGGCGGCGAGGATGGCCAGCGGGTCCTTGATCCAGACGCGGCCTGTCACGGCACACCGCCGCTGCCGCGCCGTCTGGCCGAAATGCGTCGGCCGGCCCGCGCCTGGTTGACCCCGCCGGCATTCGCATTACATTTCAGAAAATGTAATGCGTAGGGTGCCATGGACGCCACCGTCACTGCCAAAGGCCAGATCACTCTGCCGAAGTCCGCCCGCCAGCATCTCGGATTGCAGGCAGGGGACAGGGTAAGGGTCTTTCTGCATCCTGATGGTGGGGTCGTGCTGCTTCCGGTTCTGCCCGCCTCCGCACTGCGGGGCATGCTTAAGCCTCGCTGCGGCCCAGTGACGATCGACGACATGACGGAAGCTGTCGCAGCCGGCGCCGTGGCCAGGTTTCGCGGCTCGCAGCAGTGATCGGCCTGGATACCAACATTCTGCTCCGCTACCTGATGCAAGACGATGTGGCGCAAGCTGCCCGCGCGAAGGACCTGATCGAACAGCAGTTGAGTGAGGAGGAACCTGGATTCGTCAGCGTCGTCGTGATGGCCGAGACCGCGTGGGTGCTGGAACGCAGCTACGGTCAGACATCGATGGACATCGCGGCGGCGATCGAGCGGTTCCTGCAAATCGATGCAATTACCGTGGAACACGCGCAGGAAGTCTTCATCGCCGTGACCGCCTTGCGGCAGGGCCGCGGCACGTTTGCCGACGCCCTCATTGGGGAACTGGGCCGTCGGGCTGGATGCACGTCCACCATGACGTTCGATCGCAAGGCGCTGCGTCTGCCGCACTTCGCTGCCTTGTAGCCCCCCGATCACGCCCGCGCCTGGAACGGCCGCCCCAGCATCGCCGGCCTGAACAACATGATGCGCCGCGCGTCGCGCGAGATCAGCACCAGCACGACGATGGTGCCGATATACGGCAGCGCCGACAGGAACGCCGTGGGCACCGGCACGCCGAGCGCCTGCACGTACAGCGACAGGTACATCAGCGCGCCGAAGAACCACGCGCCGATCAGCAGCCAGAACGGCCGCCATGCGGAGAACGTGACCAGCGCCACCGCGACCCAGCCGCGTCCCGCCGTCAGGTCCTGCGCCCAGAGCGGCGTGTAGGCCAGCGACATGTATGCTCCGCCCAGCCCGGCCAGCGCGCCGCCGAACGCCACGGCGGCATAGCGGATCGGCACCACCGGATAGCCGAGCGCATGCGCCGCGTCGTGCGAATCCCCCACCGCACGCATGATCAGGCCCAGGTGGGTGGACCGGATGCACCACGCCACGGCCGCCAGGATCGCCAGCGACGCGTAAACCAGGATGTCGTGGTAGAACAACACCGGGCCGACGAACGGCAGGTCCGACAGCACCGGGATGTGCAGTTTCGGCAGGGTCGGCGCGGGGATGCCGACATAGGAAGCTCCGACCAGCGCGCTGAAGCCGCGGCCGAAGATCGTCAGCGCCAGGCCGGTCGCGGTCTGGTTCGCCTGCAAGGTCAGCGACAGCACGGCGAACAGCAGCGCGAGGGCGGTGCCGGCGAGGATGGCGGCGAGCACGCCCAGCGTGGTGATGTCGGTGTCGTGCGACACGGCGAAGCCGGCGATGGCACCGGCGAGCATCATGCCCTCGACGCCGAGGTTCAGCACGCCGACGCGCTCCACCACCAGCTCGCCGGTCGCGGCGAGCAGCAGCGGCGTGGAGGCGGCGATGACGCTGACCAGGAAGGGAATAAGGATGTTGTGCATCTATGCGGGCCTGACGGGCGCGGCGCGCCAGCGGATGCGGTGCAGCAGCAGGAAGTCGCAGCCCAGCAGGTAGAACAACAGGATACCCTGGAAGATGCCGGTGACGGCGTTGGGCAGGCCGAGATTGATCTGCGCCGCGTCGCCGCCGAGATAGGTCAGCGCCAGCAGCAGCCCCGCGGGGATGGCTCCGAGCGGGTTCAACCGGCCCAGGAACGCCACGATGATCGCGGTGAAGCCGTAGCCGGGGGACACCTGCGTGGTGAGCTGGCCGAGCGTGCCGGTGGCCTCCAGCAGTCCCGCCATGCCGGCGAGGCCGCCGCTGATCAGCATGGCGATCCACACCAGGCGGTTCTCGCTGAACCCGGCGAACCGCGCTGCTCGGGTGGCCTGGCCGAGCACGCGGAACTGGAAGCCGAGCAAGGACTTTTCCAGCATGACCCAGAGCGCGATGGCGATCAGCGGGGCCAGCAGGATGCCGAGATGCACGTTGCTGTCCGCGATCAGCCGCGGGCCGGAGGCGGCGTCGGAGAACTGCGCCGTCTGTGGGAAGCCGAAGCCCTGCGGGTCGCGCCACGGGCCGGTCACCAGGTACAGCAGCAGGTACTGGGTGACGTAGGTCAGCATCAGGCTGGTAAGGATTTCGTTGGCGTTGAAGCGGATGCGGAGCCAGGCGACGAGGCCTCCGCTGGCCATGCCGCCGATGGTGCCGACGATCAGCATGGCGGGAAACAACAGCCACATCGGCTGGTCGGGGAAGGCCAGGCCGATGCCGCCGCCGCAGATCGCGCCGAGGGTGAACTGGCCGTCGGTGCCGATGTTCCAGACGTTGGCGCGGTAGGCGAGCGACAGGCCGACTCCCATCATAATCAGCGGCGCGGCTTTCACGAGCAGGGCCTCGATGCCGCCTTGCTGCAGGAGAGGCGTGATCAGGAAGGTATAGACGGTGCGGCCGGGCGGCTTGCCCATGATGAGGAAGATCAGGCCGGAGGTCGCGCCGGTGAGCAGCAGCGCGAGAATGGGGGAGGCGTAGCCCCAGAACTGCGACTCATGGCCGCGTGGTTCGATCTTAAGCATGGGGGCTCGGGCGGGCGGGGGGCGCCACC
>DASXFW010000228.1:0-9613 GCA_036489395.1 Acetobacteraceae bacterium
GGGAGCCTATGATGCGGTTCGTCAGTCCCCTTGTGGGTGATACCACCAACCGGAGAGCCGGATGCGGGAGAACCGCCAGTCCGGTTCGGAGGGAGGGGGAGGCGGGACAACCGTCTCTCCCTACCCCTATCACGTCTTTCCTTTGCCGGCCGGGGCACAGTCGTGGGTGGCCGGCCTTCGCCGACCCCTATCACAAAGGGCGTCGGTGCAGCCGTTTCATCCAGGGCGGGTCCGCCCAAGGCCGGTGGCCAACTCGCAATGATAGAATGCTGGCGTTTCATCCAGGGCAGGTCGGCCGCCGCCCGCCGGTGCCAACTCGCAATGACGCTGTTGCCGTCACCCAACTCCGAACCGCAGCGCCAGCCGCAGCTTCTGCCACTTCGACAAACTGACCCGCGTCCCCGGGTCGCGCCATCCGCGGCGTTCCAGCCGGGTCAGGATTGCGGCGTAGGTGGCGCCCATCAGCCGCGCGGGACGCATCGCCCGCCGATCGCACTGGCGCATCGCCTCCGCTGCCTCCTGGAAATACCCGTGCGCCAGCGCCGCCACGCGCGCGCACACCATGCCCAGTCCCGGCGCCGTCAGCGCGGCATGCGGATCATGCGGCACGCCCGCGTCGTCCAGGTATTCGCGCGGCAGGTACAGCCGGCCGCGTTCCGCGTCCTCGGCCAGATCGCGCAGGATGTTGGTGAGCTGTAGGGCCCGGCCCAGCGCATGCGCGACGCGATCGGCCGCCGGGGACGCATCGCCGAAGATACGCACCGACAGACGGCCCACCGCCGCCGCCACACGGTCGCAATAAAGATCGAGCGTTGCCAGGTCCGGCGCGACGATCACCGTCTCGGCATCCATCTGCATTCCGTCGATCACCGCAAGGAAGTCGGCGGCTCGCAGATCGTAGTGTTGGACCGCCGATACCAGCGACCGTGTGAGCGGATCGTCGGCCTCGCCGCGATATACGGCGGCGATACGCGCACGCCATTCGGTCAGCCGCGGCAGCTTTGTCAGGAAGTCCGTCTCGTCGTCGGCGATGTCGTCCACAACCCGGCAGAACGCATAGACGGCGTACATCGCATGGCGCCGGTTGGGCGGCAGCACGCGCATGCCGCGATAGAACGAGGTGCCAGAGGCCCGAACGATCGCCTCCACCGCGTCGCGGTCGGCCGCGGCGACGACCGGCGTCACCGCCGGAATCACAGGAAGCGAAGCGCGGCAACGATGGCGCCCGCGGCATCGAACTTCGTGAGCCGTACGCGTCCGGCCAGCGGATCCTCGTTCTTCAAACGCGTCGCCAGCCGCTTCGCCAGGCCGAGGATCATCGCCGTCTCCAGTCGCAGCCGGCGATCCTTGGTCCGCTTCGGCAGGTCGATGGCGAAGCGCGTCATCCGATCGACGCGATGCAGCAGCGAATCGAACACGCGGCGCAGCCCGTCGCTTTCCTCCGGCCGGCGCAGGTCATCGACCGAGGTGTCGAATTCCGCGAGCAGGTCCTCCGGGATGTAGCAGCGGTTCAGTGTTCGCAGGTCGTCGGCGCAGTCCTGGATGTGGTTCATCACCTGCAGCGCCTGGCACAGCGCATCGGATGGCGCATAGGTGCGATGGCCCTCACCATGCAGATCGAGCACGTAACGGCCCACCGGTGCGGCAGAGTAACGACAATAATCGTACAGCTCATCCACCGTCGCATAGCGTTGTTTGGTGGCGTCGCGGCGGAACGCGACCAGCAGCTCGCTGGCGTGGCGGGATTTCACGCCGGTCTGCGCCAGGCTCTCGCGCAGCCGCAGCGCGCTGGGGGAGCCGGCGTCGCTGCGGCCCAGCAGCACATCCTCCATGAGGTCGAGCCGCGCCAGCTTGTCCGCAGGCAGCAGGTCCGGCGAATCGGCGATGTCGTCGGCATTGCGCGCGAAATCGTAGAACGCGTGCACGTGCGGCCGTAGCTCCCGATGGATCAGCCACGAGCCGACCGGAAAGTTCTCGTCCTGGCGGTCCTTGCCGGACCAGGCTTCTATGCTCGCGGCGTCGTTCACGCGCCCGTCCCTTGGTACGCTCTTCCCTTCCACGCGATGCCGGAGCCGGCGTAATGGTTCACCGCCGATCCGAGCGTCGCCGCCATGTAGAACGCCGCCACCAGCGGCAGGATCGCCGCCCAGACGGCCGAGCGCCCGTAGCGGCGCAGCGTCGGCACGTATGAGGCACCGAGCATGACCCATGCCGCAAGTCCCATCCACCGCGCCGCGCCATGTGCGAACACCGCGGCCAGCGGCGGCACCAGCCAGACCAGCGCCATCGCCAGCGTGGTGGCGATCAGCAGCAGCGGCGAATAACGGAGCTGCACATACGCGGTGCGCGCGACCATGTGCCAGATGTCGGCGAAGCCGGGATAAGGCCGCAAGGAGCCCGCCATCGTAGCGTGGCCGAGCCAGATGCGGCCGCCGCGCTTGACCGCCTTCGCCAGGGCCACGTCGTCGATCAGCTTGTCTCTCACTGCCTGAATTCCGCCGATCCGCTCCAGTGCCCGGCGACGCACCAGCATCGTTCCGCCGGCCGCCGCCGCTGTTCCCTGTAACGGATCGTTGATCCAAGCAAAGGGATATAGCAATTGGAAGAAAAACACGAATGCGGGAACCAGCGCCCTTTCCGCCAGGCTGACGCAGCGCAGCGCGACCATTTCGGAGACGAGGTCGAGGTCCGCGCGTTCCGCGGCGGCGACCAGCGCCGACAGATGGCCGGGGCTGTGTTCTATGTCGGCGTCGGTCAGCAGGACGAACGTGGTATCGAAGGCCAAGCCCTCTTTCACGCCCTGGGCGACGGCCCACAGCTTGCCGCTCCAGCCGGCCGGACGCGTGGTGCCGGTCAGCACCGTCAGGCGGGGGTCGTGCAGGTTGCGGGCGATCTCGCCGGTGCCGTCGGTGCTGCCGTCATCGACCAGGATCACGCGGAAGGGGCCAGAATAGTCCTGCGCCAGGAGCGAGCGGAGCGTGGTGGCGATCACGGCGGCCTCGTCGCGCGCCGGGACGATGACGGCGACGGGCGGTCCGGCGGCGGGACGCGCCGGCGGCAGCTCCGGGCCTGACTGCCAAAAGCGGCCGTGCCAGAGCAGGAGATAGAGCCAGACCAGGACGGCAAGCAACGAGAGCAGCAGCAAGGCGGTCCCCACAAAGGCTGCAAAGACTCCCCCTCCCCTTGTGGGAGGGGTTGGGGGGAGGGGTGCGTTCAGCCGCTGGCCGGCGGATGTATGCACCCCTGCCCCCCAACCCCCTCCCACAACGGGAGGGGGGAGATTCTTCTATACCTTACCTTCTATACCTTCTCTTCCGTTCTTCTACCGCACCATGCCGCCGGCGCTACCGCACCATGCCGCCGGCGCTACCGCACCGTGCCGTTGGCCCGGAACCAGGCGACGGCGTCCTCTACTGCCTGACGGGCCGGACGCGGCGCGTAGCCCAGTTCGGCGATCGCCTTGGCGGACGAGAAGAACATCTTCTTGCGGGCCATGCGCAGATGGTCGCGCGTCATCAGCGGCGCCACGCCGGTCACGCGCGCGACGCCCTCCATCACCGTCGCCACGGGCCACACCCATGCCTCGCGCAGGCGCAGCGTGGGCGGCCGGCGGCCAGCCACCTGCGCCACCAGCGCCAGCAGGTCCTTCAGCTCGAGGTTTTCGCCGCCCAGCACATAGCGTTCGCCGATTCGCCCGCGCTCCAGTGCCAGCGCGTGGCCCTCCGCCACGTCGTCCACGTGCACGACGTTCAGGCCGGTATCGATATAGGCGGGGATGCGGCCGTTGGCGGCGTCCATGATCATCTTGCCCGTGGGCGTCGGCTTGATGTCGCGCGGCCCGACCGGGGCGGCGGGATTCACCACCACCGCCGGCAGGTTTTCGTTCCGCACCAGCTCCAGCACCGCTTGCTCGGCCAGGTATTTCGAACGCTTGTAAGTGGTGTAGAGGCCGGCCTGATCGACCGGCGTCGTTTCGTTGGCGGGCGTGCCGTCCGCGGTGGTGCCCAGCGCGGCGATCGAGCTGCAATGCACGATGCGCTCGGCGCCGGCGGCCTGGGCGGCACGCATGATGGCGCGCGTGCCCTCCACGTTGGCGCGCAGCATTGGTTCCGGGTCGGGCACCCAGAAGCGGTAGTCGGCGGCGACATGCACGACGTAGCGGCAGCCGGCGGCGGCACGGGCGAGCGACGCGGGATCGGTGAGGTCGCCGATGACGATTTCCGCGTCGAGGCCGGCCAGGTTGCGCCGGTCGCTGGTCGGGCGCGCGAGCAGGCGAAGCTGGTGGCCGCGTGCGAGCAACACGCGCGCGACCGCCGAGCCGACGAAGCCGGTGGCACCGGTGAGCAGGGTGATCATGCCGGGTCGTTTGCTTGATGCGGCGGCCGATCGCAAGGCTTGCGGCGGGCGCGCCGCAGGCATTGAATGCCGGCCAGCAACAGATCGAGGGGACGGCCATGACCATTCGCGCGCGGCTCGCCCATATGGGCATCTACGTCCACGACCGGGACAGGATGGAACGTTTCTATACGGAAGTGCTCGGGCTGATGGTGACCGACCACGGCGAGGGCCGCGGCGGCACGCACCTGACGTTCCTGAGCGGCAGCCAGGGCAATCACCACCAGGTGGTGCTGGTCACCGGGCGGCCGGATACATCGGGCTTCAATCCGATCCAGCAGATTTCGTTCATGATCGATTCGCTCGCCGATCTGCGCGAGGTGCACGGCCGCGCGCTGGAGCTGGGGGCGACGGACATGCGGCCGGTGAGCCACGGCAATGCGTGGTCGGTCTATTTCAAGGATCCCGAGGGGAACACGGTGGAGGCGTACCTCGACACGCCGTTCCACGTGCCACAGCCGCATGGGGAGTTCCTGGATCTGTCGAAGTCGGATGCGGAGATTCTCCGAGCGACGGAAGAAGCGTGCTGCAAGGAACCGGGGTTCATGCCGATAGGGGAGTTTCAGAAGGGGCTGGGAGAGCGACTGGCGCGGTGAGGGGCGACGGTTCCACGGCCATTGGTATCAGACCAGGGGCATATCGGATGATGTACGCGCCGGTGCCCGTACCGTCATGCCGACCACCGGGTCAAGCGCCCGGTGGCAGGCGCCGGTCGGCACCCGCGACTTGCCTTGATGCACGCTCCAAACTCGTGGATGGCGGGCCTTCGCCGCCATGACGGCGGGGCGCGGGCGGAGAGTCAGTCATTTCGCCGCCTGGTCTCAGCCGCCCAACCTGTACTAACTAATTCGTGTTATTATCCTTGACATTCCCCGCGGCTTGCCGTATATACCCACCCTTATGGGCGACCTGCACGCACCTCCGGCCGAAGCCTATGCCCCCGATCCAGATCGGGCCGATCCGGATTCGCCCGACCTGATGCCCGAATGGCTCGCCTATCTCATCGCCCTCGTCATCCTGTTCCTGCTCGAGCAATTCCAGGCCATGCGGCAGCGCCACGTCCGCCGGCCGGCCTCGCGCCCCGTTGGCCGGCCAGCCCTGCCGCGGGATTCCGGCGCAGCGCCAACCGCCGCGATCCGCAGCCAGTCGGACGACGCGACCGCTCGCACACGCCGCGGTCGTGGCGTCGCACCGGAATGCCCGGACCTGTCGCGTGCGCGCGCCGCATTGCTGGAGAAGCTTCGGCAGTCGGACGTCGATCCGTCCGTGTTGTCGCAGCTTGAAGCGCTCGGCATTATCCCCAGCCCGATCGGGCCGGACACCGCTGCCGCGACAGAGACCTCACCGCTTTGCATTACGAACATCCGTCGCACAGCACGCAGGTTCGCGCCCGCTCGCACCCAACATCGCGTCTCGCCAACGCCGTGGCGGCGGATCGCCCGTCCCGGCACTGGTCCGCCGACCGGACCGCCTGGCATATCGCGCTGCCAATCCTGTTACGCATGATGCACGGGGCCACAGGATGGCTGGCCCCGCCGTCCTGATTCGTGCCACCCGAATACTTCCGGGATAAGCTGTCACCGGCAATGCCAGCGGTGCTCGACGTTGACGCGTGCCGCAGTCCGGATGATCCGAATCTTCTGCCGGCCCGCAGAAACTCAGACCCGCCGCACCACGTAACTCTGTTCCAGCGCCTCGACGATCTCGTCAGCGTGCGCCGAATCGCGCGCCTCCACCATCACCTCCAGCTCCGCCGCCTACCCTTCCTCGCCGCCGTCGCCCGTCTGCACATGCAATGGCATGCGTGCTAGAGAGAGTGAACGTCACAGGGAGATCAGCCGGGGTTGTCGTTGGATGTCCCGCGATAAATGTGGAGCCAGCAATGATACAGCGGCAGATGGTCGACAGAACTTCCCTCAATAACTGCGCCACGCTGCCATTTGCACTTCGGCTCGATGATTTTGCGCTGGCAATGCAGGACATCTATGATTTCTTCTACGATGTGAATCGCAACCTTCTGGAAAAGGGGCTGCATCGCCTGGACGATATGCTGCGACCGGCAGCGATGTCGGGGATGATCTCTGACATGCTGACGGCCAGTATGGCCAGGCACTCGCGCACGCTCGTGGAAAACCGCCACTTCAACGGCCATCCCGACCTGATCGTGCAAGGGCGATACCCGAACAATGCTGTGGCCTCCGGGAGCGAGGGAATCGAAATCAAGAGCACATTGAAGGCCGGTGGAGCGGTCGATACGCATGGCGCGCGAGAACAATGGATGTGCGTGTTCCGTGTATGGCGCGGACCGCGACACCGAGCCGGCTCGGGACCGTGCACCCATGCGGTTCCTCGAGGTCTATCTTGCGCATGTAACGGTGGCCGATTTCCGTAAGAATGCGCGCGGCGAATTGGGCACCCGAACCGCGACGCTCGACCGCGCGGGAGTCAGGACGCTGCGTTCAAACTGGATCTGCCAGGCGCAGAGAGCCAAGCCGCTCGACGGCTGACAGCGCGACACCCACATAATGCGGGTCGCTCTCGACCCCGATGCTCCGGTATCCAACAGCGGTGGCAGCGGCCAGCGTCGAACCGGAGCCCGCAAACGGGTCGAGCACGATACCCTCGCCCATCGGCAGCGCAGCCCTGACGATCTGGCGCAGAAATGCCTGCGGTTTCAGCGATGGATGCGGGGCGATCAGCCGCTCGCTTCGCGGTGTCGGGCTCGAGCGGATGACATCGCCGAATGGCCGGTCCTGACATGGGCGCCGGAAGCCGCCCGTGTTCCACTTCCGCAGATTGTCCTGCACACGGCCGTGCAGCGGCTTGCGAAGCACCACCCAAGGCTCCCACATGGACCGCGGCATCACGCTGACCTCGTCGAATTCCGTGTGCGCGTTCTTCGGGCGATCGCCGCCGCGCATCGTCATGGTCAGCCGCACGATCGTGCCGCGCAGTTCCAGCCCGGCCTCGCACATGGCCTGCGCAACGATATGAGCGAGCAATGGATTGCTGGCCACGAGGACATTGGCCCCCGGCACCGCCGCACGCAGAAGCGCGTTTCCCAGCCTGCGGAAGAACCGATGCAGCTCGGCATGATCCTCCGCATCGAGGATGGTGAACCGTGGCAACGGCGCGCGCTTGTGTCCATCGAACGAAGGCGGAATCCGCCAGACCCCTCCTCTCCCGCGCCGCAGCTTATCCTGCTCGGTGCTCGTGTACTCGCGCAGCCCGTATGGCGGATCGGTCACCACGGCGTGCACGGATTCGGCCTCGCATCCAGCAAGCCAGTCGAAGCAATCAGCCTGAAAAAGCGTCGCAAGCCCCGTTCGCAGGACGGGATCGGCGGACGCTGGCAGGCCGTTCGGCTGGCTCGCCGGCTTTAGCCGGTAACGGCCACGCTCGGTGCGTTCGAATAAGTCCGGGACGTTGAGATTGAGATAGGACCGGATCGATGATGCAGGAACCTTGCCCACGTTCGCCGCCACTGCCTTGCTGATATCGACGAGTGGAGCATCCCCTCCAATGTTGGACAGATAGTTAACAATGGAATCCCTGATGGTGCCTGGCGCAAGCGACACGACTCGATCCTTCCCGATCGTGATCGTGCCTGCATGAGAGACGTCTGGACGTCAAGCCGCAACCGCCCTGCGAACTCCTACACCCGCCGAACCACGTAACTCTGTTCCAGCGCCTCGACGATCTCATCCGCGTGCGCCGAATCGCGCGCCTCCACCATCACCTCCAGCTCCGCAGCCTGCACCGACGACGCAGCGAACAACCGCTGGTGCGACACCTCGATGATGTTGCCGCCACTCCCGCCGATCTTGCCGGCGATGTCGGCCAGCACGCCCGGCCGGTCCGGTATCTGCAAGTGCAGCCGCAGCAGCCGCCCGTCGCGCAGCAGATTCCGCAGCAGCACGTTGGACAGAATTCGCGCGTCGATGTTGCCGCCGGTGATCGCCACGCCCACCCGCTTGCCGCGGAACCGCGAGCCGAACGTCAGCAGCGCCGCCACCCCCACCGCGCCGGCGCCTTCGGTCACCGTCTTGGCGCCTTCCACGAGCAAGCCGATCGCCTCCTCCACCGCGCGCTCCGGCACCACCAGCATGTCGGTGACGCGGCGGCGCACGATCTCCAGCGGCAGCTCGCCTATGTCGCGCACGGCGATGCCCTCGGCGATGGTTGGTCCGCCGACCGAGACGGTGCGCCCGGCGAGCTTCTGCGCCAGTGCGGCGTACGCCTCCACCTCCACGCCGAACACCTGGATGCCCGGCCGCAGCGCGGTCGCCGCGACCAGGCAGCCGGCCAGCAGCCCGCCGCCACCCACCGGCACCACCAGCGCGTCGAGTTCCGGCGCGTCCTCCAGCAGTTCCAGCGCCAGTGTGCCCTGGCCGGCGATCACCGCCGGATCGTCGTACGGATGCACGAACACAAGCTGGCGGTCCTGCGCCAGTTGCGTGGCGTGCGCGGCGGCCTCGGCCAGCGTCTCGCCGTGCAGCACCACTTCCGCGCCGAACCCGGCGGTGCGAGTCACCTTGGTGGCGGGGGTGAAGCGCGGCATGACGATGGTCGCCGCCACGCCGGCAAGCTGCGCATGCCGCGCCACCGCCTGCGCGTGGTTGCCGGCCGACATGGCGATGACGCCGCGGGCGCGTTCGCCCTCCGACAGCAGCGCCAGCCGGTTGGCCGCGCCGCGCTCCTTGAAGGCGCCGGTGACCTGCAGGTTGTCCAGCTTCAGCACAACGTCCGCGCCGGTGGCCTGCGACACGGCGCCGCTCGCCAGTGTGGGCGTGCGGATCACCCGCCCCGCGATGCGCTCGGCGGCGGACTGGATGTCGGTCAGGGAGATCATCGGGGCGTGCCGGGGTGCAATGGCATCCGCCGTTCATAGCGGGCCGCCGCCCCCCTGTCATTGCGCCCCCCTGTCATTGCGGGTTGGCCACCGGCCGACGCGGACCCGTGACTGGATGAAACTGGGGCTTACTGTCATCGCGAGTTGGCCACCGGCCGGCGGCGGCCGACCCGCCCCTGGATGAAACGATCGGGGCCGGAGCGCAGATCCCCCCTCCCCTTGAGGGAGGGGTTGGGGGAGGGGTGCGTACATCCGCGGTCAGTGGATGTACGCACCCCTCCCCCAACCCCTCCCTCAAGGGGAGGGGAGGCCTTGTTTCTTGTTAGGCCGCCTGGGCGAAGCAATCTCGTTCCTGACGATCTGCCG
>DASXFW010000239.1:0-27956 GCA_036489395.1 Acetobacteraceae bacterium
CCGGCAGCTCGTCACGAACGGGATTGCTTCGGCCAAGCGGCCTCGCAATGACAGGGGGCGGTCGCGCAACGACATCCATGGTGGTCGCGCAATGACATACATGATGGTCACGCGATGACAGATGCCGTCACACCCTCGCGACCTCGACTTCCGTGTCGTTGAAGCATGCCCCCTCGGCCAGGTCGGCACGCAGCTTCGCCGACACCAGCGCGGAGATCGTCTGCCCGGTGCGGCTGGTGCCCAGCCACGCGCCCTTCTCGCTGGCGACCACGCCGGGCCGCACGGCATCGATGACTTCCAGCGGCAGCACGACTTCGCCGAGATCGTTCCACACTCGTACTGCCACGCCGGACGCCAGTCCGCGCGCCGCCGCGTCGATCGGGTGCATCAGCAGCTTCGGCGGCTCGCGCGAGTCCGCCAGCCCGCCCAGCGTCGATGAAATCCGCTTGTCGGACGCGGGCGAAATGAGCTTCAGCGGATAGGCGTTCTCGCCGGCCCGCCAGTCCGCGATGCGCGCCTGCGGCCCCCAGCGCTTGAGCAAAGTCTCCGACACCAGCTCGATCTTCCCCGACGGCGTACCCGGCATGACGTTCTCGAACAACACCAGCGGTGCGCCATCGCCAGCCTGCATGCGAAACGCTTCCGTCGTGGGAATCCGGCTCGGCCGCACGCCACGCAGACGCGCGTCGTTGGGATCGACCGCATCATCCATCAGCTCCGCGTCGGTCGCGGCGAAGCATGCATCGTTGAAGCCGAAGCGCGCGGCCAGACGCCGGAAGATCTCGGTGTTCGGCAGCGATTCGCCGAGCGGCGCGATCACCGGCTCCGCCCGCTGCAGCCACGAATGCCCGTACGAGGGATACAGATCGCCGTATTCGAAACTGCTGGCCGCCGGCAGGATCACATCGCAATGCGCCATGCTCTCGGTCATCGCCACGTCGATGCCGACGCAGAACACGTCGTCACGCGCCAGTCCGCGGCGCATGCGATTTTGTTCCGGATGCACGACGATCGGATTGTGGTTGTAGATGAACACCGCGCGCAGCGGCGGGTCGATGTCGTCGGCGTCGAGGTGCCGGCCGATCTCGATCAGGTTCAGTGTGCGCGTACCCGGTGGCGCCAGGTCCGGACGATGCAGCTTCGCCGGCGTTTTCGGAAACGCATTGCCGGCGCCCAGCACGATGCCGTGCCCGTTGCCCAGCTTGCCGAGCAACGCCGGCAACGCGATCGCCGCCCGGATGCCGCTGCCGCCGTTGCGGCCGCGTTCGAGACCGTTGCCAGGTGCCAGCACCAGCGGTTCGGCCTCTGCCATCCAGCGCGCAAGGGTCAGGATGTCGTCGGCCGGTATGCCGCACGCCTCGGCCGCGCGTGCCGCCGGCCACTCGCGGGCACGTGCCATGAATTCTTCCGTGCCGAGCACGTTCTGCGCGATGAATGCCGCATCCAGCGCACCGGCACGTTCCAGCTCGGCGGCCACGGACCATGCCAGCAGCGTGTCGGTGCCGGGCAGGATCTGCAGATGCAGGTCGGCTTGTTCGGCGATCTTGGTGCGCAACGGATCGACCACGGCCAGCCGCCCGCCCTTGCGCTTCGAACGGCGGATGCAGCGCACCAGGTGCAGGTTGGCGACGGTCGCGTTGTTGCCCCACACGACGTTCAGCGCGGCGTTCTCGGCAATCTCCGGCGGGGCACCGGGAACCGCGCCGTAGGTGCCAGCCCAGGCCTCGCTGCGCACGCCGCCGCACAATGAGCGGCGGTACACCATGCTGGCACCCATCCGATGGAAGAACCGCGCCGACATGCTCTCGCCCGCGAGGAAGCCGTGCGGCCCGGCGTAGTTCAGCGGCGTTACCGCCTGCGGTCCCCAGCGGCCGATGACCGCGGTCACCCGCGCGTGGATTTCGTCCAGCGCCTCGTCCCACGATATGCGGAGGAACTGACCGCTGCCCTTCGGCCCGATCCGGCGCAGCGGGTGCAGCAGCCGGTGCGGCCCATGCACGAATGCCGCCATGTCCTGCGCGACCTTGTTGCAGATCACGCCATCGGTGTACGGCAACGCGTCGGACCCGCGCACCTTGACGATGCGCTCGTCCTCGACGGTGACGCTCAGGCTGCAAGTGTCGGGGCAGTCGAGCGTGCAGACGCTCGGGCGGACATCGAGAGGCATGGCAGGCTCTCCTGCTGCGGCGGATGGTGGGATTAGCCGCGGGTTGGTCTCATGCCGCAAGGCCGATCCACGGGGCAAGCATCAGACCAACCACGCAACGGGGCGGGGTTGCAATGTGCCCGGGCAGCGCCGATCGGTGTCCGGAAACTTTACGGGTCTCGCTCGAGTGAGGTTCTGCCAAAGGATAACCATTTGAATCAGTTAATCAACTTTCTGTGGCATGAAAATCGCATCCGACGCAAAACGTTTGCTGGTTGATGACTTCCCGCCACAGGAGACCCCGCTGATGCGCCGTATGCTCTGGCCAGCCGTGTCCTTGGGCGCCCTGCTCTGCTTCGGCTCTGCTCAGGCGGCCGTCACCGGCTACGTCGTGGAAAACGAATCGAACGATCTGAATACGCTGCCCGATGCTTACGCCACCACCGGCAACAAGACCGCCGAATTCTCCACCGACTCGATCGATTTCGAGACCGCGGGCGGACCGGGCAACAACACTGCTGCCGGCTCCGATTCGCCGAGCACGACGATCGGCGAGTTCGTGGCACTCACCGACGCGACGTTCAGCAACCCGCGTAACGGCTTTTCCACCAGCGACCTCGTCGAGAACACGGACTGGGTATTCAGCGGTTCGACCTATCTCCGCGCGGGCGACAACAGCTTCGTCGTCGGGCACGATGACGGCGTGCTGCTGAGCTTCCCGGTGCTCGGCGGCCTGATCGTCAATGCGCCGGAGGACACCGGCCTCGATGAGACACCGTTCAACGTGAGTGCTCCCAACGCTGGCCTGTACGCGTTCCAACTGGACTATCACGAGAACAACAGCGGTCCGGCCGACATAGTCTTCACCATCAACGGTGCACCTGTCGGCGCCCCGGAGCCGGCCACCCTGGCGCTCGTCGGCGCGGGTCTCGTCGGGCTGGGCGCCGCCCGCCGGCGCCGCCGGAACTGACCAGCGCAGCCAGCCCCATGATCGCGCGGCCGGTCGTAGCAGCCCCGGCCGCTCTATCGATTCCCTATGCGTGGAACTGCGGCGCTTCCGCACGGTCCCGCAGGCCGTAGTCGCGCACGATCCGGATATCCATCCGCCGCACGCCGCCCTGCGGCGGCCAGGCGTCCATCGCCGCCGCGTCACGCCAGGACAGCAGCAGCAGACGGTCGGCCGGATCGGTGATGCCGTGGAACATGTCCCAATCGACGAGGCCGACCGCATCAGGCGGCACCTCGGGCGTTGGGCGATCGATCGTCGAAACGGCGCGCGCCGCGCCCACTTCGGTCTCGTCGAAGCGCATCTGCGGCTGCGCTACACCCCCGTCGCGCACCAGTTCGCCCACGCGCAGATGATAGTCGCGAAATACCTCAGACCGCCCCTTGGCCTGGATCGCATGATGCCCGGCATGCGAGCGCCAGCGCACCAGTGCCTTCTCGTCGCGCCAGAGCGACAGCGACAGCAGCCGCCCCTCATGTCGGCGGCTGCGGAAGCGGCGGTTATCGAGGAAGCCGTCGATCTTATCCAGCTCCGGCCGCAACGCGCCGGCGTAGCGCAGGTAATCGTCCCAACGCTCCGGCCGCGGTTCCACTTCGAACAAAACTACGAACATGCGGCGGAGTGTGCGCGTTGGCAGGGCGCGGCTCAAGCCGCGACGCTTCGGCCGCAGCCGAACTGTGCCGTGCATCTTCCGCGGCTCGCACGCGTATAATCGGGGCAGCCGCACGGAAGCCCCGCCATGAGCGACATCACCCGCTTCGCCGCCACCGCCGCCCTGCTTGGCGATCCGGCACGCGCCAATATCCTGACCGCGCTGATGGACGGCCGCGCGCTGACCGCGAAGGAGCTGGCCTACGCGGCGCATGTCTCGCCGCAGACCGCCAGCGGCCACCTGGGCAAGTTGACCGAGGCGGGGCTGCTGGCGCTGCAGCCGCAGGGCCGGCACCGCTACTACCGCCTGGCCTCGCCGCTGATCGGGCAGATGCTGGAAAGCGTGATGGCCGTGGCCGGGCCCGAGCAACAGCCGCGCGGCACGTGGCGTGGCGGCGAGGCGCTGCGCACCGCCCGCACCTGCTACGACCACCTCGCCGGACGCTTGGGTGTTGCGTTGGCCGACGCGCTGCAAGAGCACGGCCACGTGGCACTGAGCGCCGATGGCGGCGAGGTCACCGATGGCGGCCACGCTTTCCTGCGCGATTTTGGCGCGGAGCCGGTCGCGGGCAAGCGCGTGTTCTGCCGCCCCTGCCTGGACTGGAGCGAACGCCGCCCGCACATCGCCGGGCGCCTCGGGGCGGCACTGGCCTGTCGCTGTTTCGAGTTGGGCTGGATCGCACGGCAGCGCGACACGCGCGCAGTGGCGATTACCGCGGCGGGACGGTCGGGGTTCGCAGAACAATTCGGCGTGGCGCTGGGAGGGGAATAGCGCTCCCCTGTTATGCCTCCGGTGCCATTGCGAGAAGCGTGGCGACTAACAAGAAACAAGGTTCCCCCTCCCCTTGAGGGAGGGGGTTAGGGGGAGGGGTGCGTACATCCGCGGTCAGTGGATGAACGCACCCCTCCCCCTAACCCCTCCCTCAAGGGGAGGGGGGACTTACGCTCCGGCCGAACACCGTTTCATCCAGTGCGGGTCAGCCGCCAGGCTGGTGGCCAACTCGCAATGACGCCGGGGGAAGTGGCGTCAGCTCACCAGGTGCCCGCCGGTGCCGCCGACATAACCCACCAGCGCCAGGCTGCCGATCTGATCGCCCAGATGCATCGCCGCGCTGCCGCTGGCGTTGTAGGCGATCGTCTGCACTGGCGCGGAGCCCGCCGCGAAGGCCGCCTGGCTGGAGAAGACGTAGGCATACACATCGGCGCCGCTGACCGTGGAGAAGTGATTGTTCGGTGCCGCGATCGGCGTGTTGGTAAGCTGGTTGGTCGTGGCGTCCGCGTAAATCTTCTCGCCGGTCTCCACCTCGCCCTCGAAGTAGATCGTGGCGTTGGAGGCGAACGCGTTGCTGCTGTTGCTGATCTCGATGAACGCCATCGAGTTGCCGTTGCTGCCGGTCTCCACGCCGATGCCGATCTGCTTGGTCGAGACGGTGTTGCTGGGATTGTAGGTGAACTCCAGCTTCTCTGCCGTGCCGTAGAGCGAGGACAGGCTGCCCGTCGGCGCGGTGCCGCCCACCGTGATCGGGCTGTTGCTCGCCAGCACCTGCACTTCGGTGGAGTCGCTGGCCGTCGCCGTGGTGATGGTCGGCGTGCCGGTGGCCGTGTTCGCCGGCGTGTTCAGCGTGGCGCCGGAGGTGAGCCCGAACGTCTGGCCGTTCGCGCCGCCGAACAAGTGGCCGTCCACCGTGACGCCGGTGACGCTGAAGGTGGCGTTCGGGGCCAGGAACGTGCCGTTGAACGTGTCGCCGCTGGTGCCGGTGATCGTGCTGGCGTTCTGGTCGTTGAACAACACCTCGTTCGCCGTCAGGCCGCCGGTGAGCGTGACGTTGTCGAGATTGACGTTCACGCCGCTGGCGACGTTCAGCACCACGTTGTTGGAGCCGTTGCCGTTGATCGTGATGTTGTTCGACCACTGGGTGATCGTGAACACCTCGTCGCCGGCGCTGTCCAACGTGCCGGACGTGGCATTGATGGTCATGCCCGACGTGAGCTTCTCTGTCGTGCCGGTCTCCGCCGCCAGAGTCTGCGACAGCGTCGCCAGCGCGGTGATGTCGGCCGCCAGGGTCGAGTTGTTGCCGCTGGTCGTGCCGGTTACCGTGCCGCCGATGCTGCTGGGCTTGTTGCCGGTGGCAACCAGGTTGCCGGTGATCTTGGCGCTGTTGAGCTGGACGGTCGTGGTGCTGCAGTTGGAAGCCAGACCGAGGCCGACGCTGCCGTTGATCGGGCTGTTGCTCGCGCCTTTGAAGGTGCTCGCGTCGAAGGCGATGATGCCGTAGTTCGCCGCATCGCCCAGGCTGAACCCACGGCCCAGCGTGGTCGCGGTGACCGTGACGGTATCCGCCTCGGAGCTGTCGCCGAGCTGGCCGCAGGCCACCGTGCCGCTGCCGCTGCCGTTGCCGCAGGTGCCGCTGTTGCTGCTGCCGCAGCCGTTGTTGCCGGAGCCGCTGTTGCTGCCGCAATACTGGTTTTCCGGCGTGCCGGCGCAGTCGTTGCTGGAGCCGTTCCAGTTGCTGCCGCTGCCCCACCAGCCACCGCCGTAGCCGCCGTAGCCGCCGTAGCTGCCGCCGCAGTAGCCGTTGCTGTCACCGTAGTTGTAGCCATAGCCCTGGTTGCAATCGCCGCCATTGCCGTAGGCCGAGCTGTTGTCGCACGACTTGACGCCGATCTGGTTGTAGTCGGTCTGCCCGTTGCAGCCATTCTGATTGAAGCTGCTGTAGCCGGTGCAGCCCGTCTGCCACTGCACGTTGGAGGAGCCGCAGTTGTTGGCGCTCGTGCCGATGCTCCACGTGCAGTTCGCCCCGGACAGGTTGGTGCCGGACGGAATGCCGTAGGGCAGGCCGCTGAGGAACACGTTGCCCGGGTTGCAGTTGGCCGGCAGCGTGGTGACCCAGCAATTCTCCGACGCGTTGTAGGTGGTGGTCGGCGACGTGCAGGAACTGGAGAAGGTAATGCATGCATCCGGCACCTGCACGGTGAACGTGCCGCAGTCCGGGCCTTTGATGGTGCAGGAGATGCCCTTGAAGTTGTAGGTCGCGCCGTCCTTGGTCGAGGTGGGCGTGAAGCTGGAATTCAGCCACGCGGTGCAGCCGCTGCCCACGTTGGACCCGCCGATCGAGCAACTCTGCGAGCCGCCCTTCGAGGTGTAGTCGCCCGACTCGTTGATCGTCGCGGTGTACACCCAGGTCTGGCCGGGCAGCAGCACGCCGTTCGTCGTGTTGGTCTGCAGCACCGGGGTGATGTAGTCCGGGTTCGCCGCGGTGCCGATGTTGTCGCTGATCTGCACGTTGGTCAGCGCGGTGCCGCCGCTGTTGGTCACGTCGAACGTGTAGCTGACCTGGCCGCTCGTGCTCACCGTCATCTGCGACGGCACCTTGATCACGGTGAGGCCGCTGCTGGTGCTCGGCGTGGTGCCAAGGTAGTTGGCCGTGGAACTGGCGCTGGTCGAGCCGGTGTGGCCACCCGTGTCGGTGTAGCTGCCGGTGACCGTCGCGGTGTCGGTGTTCTGACCCGCGGCCCAGGTGCCGGTGGCGACGATCGTGTCGCTGGCGCCCACGCCCAGGCTGCCGATGTTGCCCAGCGTGCCAAGGTTCACCGCGCCGCCGCTGCTCACCGTGTCGCTCAGCGATACGCTGCTCAGCGCGACGTTGCCCAGGTTGGTGACGATGAATTCGTATTCGGGCGCCAGACCGCCGGAGAGCTTGGTCGGCTCGCCGGAGGTGGTCGGCGCGGCAACCCACGTGGCCCCGCCGTTCACCGAAACCAGCTTTTGCAGCCCGATGCTCGGCGCTGCGCCGAGGTAGTTCGCGGCCGCCGTCGCGCTCGGTGTGGCCGTGATGCCGTTGGCGATCATCGTGCCGGTCACCGTCGCATCGTCGGTGTTCTGGCCCGCGGCCCAGGTGCCGGTTGCGACGATGGTGTCGCTGGCGCCAATGGCCAGGCTGCCGATGTTGCCAAGCGTCCCCAGGTTGACCGCGCCGCCGCTGACCGCCGTGTCGCTCAGCGACACGTTGGTGAGCGCGATGTTGCCGGTGTTGGTGACGACGAACTCGTATTCCGGCGCCGGACCGCTGGAGACCTCGGTCGGCTGGCCTGACGTCGTGGGCGCCAGCACCCAGGTGTGCCCGCCGTCCACCGAGACGTATTTCTGCAGCCCGATGCTCGGCGCCGCCGCCACGACGACCGTGCTTGCGGTGGACGATCCGGTGGCGCCCTGCGTGTCGGTTACGGTCGCGGTGTTGATGATGTCGCTGCCGCTGACGTTGGTCGGGGTGCCGGCGGTGGAGACGCAGGAGCCGTTGCCGTCGCAACTGTTCGAGTTGTCGCCGTAACCCTGGGTATAGGAACCCGAATTGCAGTTGTTCCCGTTGTACTGATTCTGCGGCGTGCCGGCGCAGGTGGTGGTGGAGTTATACCCCCAGCCGCTGGTGATGCCGCCGATGTTGTCGCAGGACTGCACGCCGATCTGATTGTAGTTGCTCAGGCCGTTGCAGCCGTTCTGGTTGAAATTGTCGAAGCCGCCGCAGCTCGAATCCCACGAGATGTTGGTCGCGCCGCAGTTGTTGATGCTCTGGCCGATCGACCAGGTGATGGTGGAGTTGTTGAAGTTGCAGCCCGACGGCACCGTCACCGGCAGGCCGCTCAGGAAGATGCTGCCCGGGCTGCAGTTGGCCGGCAGCGTGGTGACCCAGCAATTGGTGCTGGCGTTGAACACCGTGGTCGGCGTCTTGCAGGAGCTGGAGAAGGTGATGGTCGCGTCAGGGCATTTCTCGGTGAACGTCGATCCGCCGGTGCCCGACCCGCTGATCGTGCAGGTGATGCCCTTGAAGGTGTAGGTCGCGCCGTTCGCGCACGACGCCGGATTGAAGCTTGAGCTGAACCACGCGGTGCAGCCGGAACCGGCGCCGGAACCCGGCCCCGTGTGAGTCACCGAACCCGCGCAGCCGCCCGAGGTGCCGAGGATCTGGTTGAGATCGGCCTGGGAGACCGCCTGCGACGCGGTGTAGGTCACGCTCTGGCCAATCGCCAGACTGCTCACCGTGCCCAGCGTCGTGCCAAGCGTGGTGTCCCCGACGTTGACGTTGGTCAGCGCCTCGTTGCCCGTGTTGGTGACGACGACCTTGTAGTCGATGACTTCGCCGACATAGGTGGCCGGCCCATCGCCCGCGACGCCGCCCACCGAAGTGACCGTCTTGACGATCGACACCCCTGGCGTCGGCGGCGTTGTGCCGAGCCAGTTCGCCGCCGCGGAGGCGCTCGGCGTGGCGGTGATGCCGTTGGCGATCACCGTGCCGACCACGTTGGCGTCGTCGGTGTTCTGACCCGACGCCCAGGTGCCCGTGGCGACGATCGTGTCGGTCGCGCCCACCGCCAGGTTGCCGATATTGCCCAGCGAACCGAGGTTGATCGAACCGCCGGCCACGATCGTGTCGGTCAGCGACACGTTGGTCAGCGCGACGTTGCCGTTGTTGGTGACGACGAACTCGTATTCCGGCGCCGGTCCGGTGGACGCCTCGGTCGGCTCGCCCGACGTGGTCGGCGACAGCACCCAGCTCGTGCCGCCGTTGACGGAGACATACTTCACCAGCGTGATCGACGGCGAGTCGCCGAAGTAGTTCGCCGTCGCGGTCGCCGTCGGTGTCGCGGTGATGCCGTTGGCGATGACCGTGCCGGTCACCTTCGCATTGTCGGTGTTCTGGCCGGCGGCCCAGGTGCCGGTCGCGACGATCGTGTCGGTCGCGCCCACCGCCAGGCTGCCGATGGTGCCCAGCGTGCCCAGGTTGATCGCGCCGCCGAGCGCCACCGTGTCGGTCAGCGACACGCTGGTCAGCGCGACGTTGCCGCTGTTGGTGACGACGAATTCGTACTCCGGGGCCGGTCCGCCGGCCAGTTCCGTCGGCTCGCCTGACGTGGTCGGCGCCAGCACCCAGCCAGAGCCGCCGTTGACCGATACGTACTTCACCAGGGTGATGGCCGGCGAGTCGCCGAAGTAGTTGGCCGTTGCGGTCGCCGTCGGCGTGGCGGTGATGCCGTTGGCGATCACCGTGCCGGCGACCTTCGCATTGTCGGTGTTCTGCCCTGCGGCCCAGGTGCCGGTGGCGACGATGGTGTCGCTGGCGCCCACCGCCAGGCTGCCGATGCTGCCCAACGCCCCCAGGTTGATCGCGCCGCCGAGCGCCACCGTGTCGGTCAGCGACACGTTGGTCAGTGCGACGTTGCCAGAGTTGGTGACGACGAATTCGTACTCCGGCGCAGGACCGCCGGCGAGCTCGGTCGGCTGACCGCTTGTGGTCGGCGCCAGGACCCAGCTCGAACCGCCGTTGACCGATACGTATTTGACCAGGGTGATGGCCGGCGAGTCGCCGAAGTAGTTTGCCGTCGCGGTGGCGCTCGGCGTGGACGTGATGCCGTTGGCGATGACCGTGCCGGTGACATTCGCGTTGTCGGTGTTCTGGCCCGCCGCCCAGGTGCCGGTCGCAACGATCGTGTCGCTCGCGCCCGCCGCCAGGCTGCCGATGCTGCCCAGCGAACCGAGGTTGATCGCCCCGCCGCTGACGACCGTGTCGGTCAGCGACACGTTGGTGAGCGCGACGCTGCCGCTGTTGGTGACGACGAATTCGTACTCCGGCGCCGGGCCGCCGGCCAGTTCGGTCGGCTCGCCGCTGGTGGTCGGTGCCAGGACCCAGTTCGCCCCGCCGTTGACCGAGACGTACTTCACCAGCGTGATCGACGGCGAGTAGCCGAAGTAATTGGCGCTCGCGGTCGCGCTCGGCGTGGACGTGATGCCGTTGGCAATCACGGTGCCGACGACGCTCGCATTGTCGGTGTTCTGCCCGGCCGCCCAGGTGCCGGTCGCGACGATCGTATCGGTGGCACCCACCGCAAGGCTGCCGATGTTGCCCAGCGCGCCCAGGTTGATCGCGCCGCCGCTGACGACCGCATCTGTCAGCGACACGTTGTTGAGCGCGACGTTGCCGCTGTTGGTGACGACGAATTCGTATTCCGGCGCCGGACCGCCGGCGATATCGGTCGGCTCGCCGCTCGTGGTCGGCGCCAGCACCCAACTCGAACCGTTGTTGACCGAGACGTACTTCACCAGGGTGATGGCCGGCGAGTCGCCGAAGTAGTTGGCGGTCGCGGTGGCGCTCGGCGTCGAGGTGACGCCGTTGGCGATCACCGTGCCGGTGACGCTCGCGATGTCGGCGTTCTGGCCCGCGGCCCAGGTGCCGGTCGCAACGATCGTCGTGCTCGCGCCGGTGGCCAGCGTGCCGATGCTGCCTGCCGCGCCGAGGCTCAGCGGGCTGTCGCTCAGCACCACGTTGTGCAGCACGACGTTGCCGGTGTTGGTGACGACGAACTCGAATTCCGGTGCCGGTCCGCCGGCCAGCTCGGTCGGCTCGCCGCTGCTGGTCGGTGCGGCCACCCAGGTGGCGCCGCCGTTCACCGACACGAACTTCTGCACCCCGATGGAGGGCGATCCGCCGAAATAGTTCTCGGTCGCGATCGCGCTCGGCGTCGCGGTGATGCCGTTGACCACCACAGTGCCGGTCGCCGTGGCGAGGTCCGTGTTCTGGCCTGCCGCCCAGGTGCCGGTCGCCGTGACGGTGGTGCTGGCGCCCACGCCCAGGCTGCCGATGTTGCCCAGCGCGCCCAGATTGACGGCGCTGCCGGCGACCGCGGCGTCGCTCAGGGTCACGTTGTTCAGCGCGACGTTGCCGAGGTTGGTGACGATGAACTCGAATTCCGGCGCCGGTCCGCCGGCCAGATCGGTCGGCTCGCCGGACGGTGCCGTCTGCGTGATCCAGGTCGCGCCGCCATCCAGCGACTCGAGCTTCTGCACGCCGATCGCCGGCTGGTCGCCGAAGTAGTTGCCGGTCGCCGTCGCCGTCGTCGTGGTAAAGAAACCGGTGGTGTCAGTGTAGGAGCCGACCGCGGTCGCCGTGTCCTGGTTCTGCCCCACCGCAAAGGTGCCGGTGGCGAACAGGGTGGCGGTGGCGCCGATCGCCATGTTGCTGACGGTGCCGACCTGGCCGTGAAGCAGCGGAGCGTCGTCCACCACCACGTTCTCGACCACGTTCCCGGTGTTGGTGACGACGAACTCGAACTCCGGCGCCGCCCCGTTGGCAAGCAGCGACGGCTCGCCGGCAGCGGTCGGCGCGGACACCCAGGTGTTGCCGCCATCGACCGAGACGAACTTCTGGATGCTGACGCCCGGCGCCGCGCCGAAATAGTTGCCGACCGCCGTCATGCTCGGCGTCGCGGTGATGCCGTTGGCGATCACCGTGCCGGTCGCCGTGGCGAGGTCGGTGTTCTGTCCCGCGGCCCAGGTGCCGGTCGCCACGATCGTGGTGCTGGCGCCCGCCGCCAGGCTGCCGATATTGCCGGCCGCACCCAGGTTCACCGCGCCACCAGCCAGTGCCGCGTCGGTCAGCGTCACGTTGGTCAGCGCGACGTTGCCCAGGTTGGTAACGATGAACTCGAATTCCGGCGAAACATGCGGATTGTCGTTCAGCATGGTCGGATCGAGGCCGCCGGTCGGGGTGGCTTCCCAGGTCGCCCCGCCATCCACCGAGACGTATTTCTGCAGCGTCAGGAACGGCTGATCGCCGAAATAGTTGGCGGTCGCCACCGCTGTCGTCGTGGTGAGGAAATTGCTCGAGTCGGTATAGGAGCCGACCGCAGTCGCCACGTCGCTTTGTTGCCCGCCCGCCCAGGTGCCGATGCCAACGATGGTATTGCTCGCGCCCACCGCCAGACTGGCGATCGTGCCGACCGCGCCCAGACTGTTCGAATTGATGTGCGGTGCGTCGTACACCACCACGTTCTCGGCCACGTTGCCGGTGTTGGTGACAACGAACTCGAACTCCGGCGCCGGCCCGCCGGCCAGTTCGGTCGGCTCGCCGGCCGTGGTCGGAGCGGAGACCCAGGTGTTGCCGCCATCGACCGAGACGAACTTCTGGACGCTGACGCCGGGCGCCGCACCGAAGTAATTGCCGGTCGCCGTCGCGGTCGGCGTGCTGGTAATGCCGCTGCCGATATAGGTGCCCGTCGTGGTGGCAATGTCGGTGTTCTGGCCGGCGGCCCAGGTGCCGGTCGCGACGACGGTGTCGCTCGCGCCCACCGCCAGGCTGCCGAGATTGCCGAGCGCCCCGATGTTCAGCGGGCTGTCGGCCAGCGTGACGCTGCTCAGCGCCACGTTGCCGTTGTTGGTGACGACGAACTCATACTCCGGCGAACCGGCCGGGTTGTCGTTCAGCATGATCGGCTCGCCGCTGGTCGTCGGCGCGGCAACCCAGCTCGCGCCGCCATCGACCGAAACGAGCTTCTCCAGCGTGATGGACGCATCGGCCTGCACCAGGCCGGCATCAACCGAGGTGATGGCCTGACCGGTCGCCAGCGTGATCGCCTGCGTGATGCCGGTCGCGGTGTTCGCCGTACTGTTCAGATCGTCGAAGCCGCCATTGTCGGCGTTCTGCGGCGAGAAGAAATAGCCGTTCGGCGAAACGAACTGCACTTCGTAGGTGCCGGCGTTCAGGCTGTCGAACGAATAGAGCCCGTTCGAATCGGTGCTGGTGGTGGCAACCTGGGTGAAGACGCCGCTGGTTTCCTGCAGCAGATCCACCGTCACGCCCGCCACACCCGGGCCGGCGTTGACGCCGCTCTGGATACCGGTGTCGGCACTGTCGAGCCAGACGTTGTCGCCGATGCTGGCGGTGCCGTTCTGCTGCGAGTTCGGCGGCACCAGGCCCGCATCGACATAGCCAATCGTCTCGCCCTGGGTCACCACGAACGACGGCGTGAGGCCGTTCGTCTGGTTCGGCGTGCTGTCCAGGTCGTTCCCCATGGGGCCCTGCGGCGACAGCGAGTAGCCGGTCGGCTTGACGAACTGGACTTCATACGTACCGGGCTGCGCGATGAACTGATACAGCCCGTTGGTGTCGGTCGTCGTGCTGGCGACCTGGGTGTAGGTGCCGGAGATGTCCTCCAGCAGGTTGACGGTGACGCCCGGCACGCCCGGCCCGGCATTGACGCCGCTCTGCACGCCGGTGTCGGCATTGTCCAGGAAAACGTTGTCGCCGATCACTGCCAGGTTCGACAGCGATGTCAGGCCGAATTCCTGATAGAACGCGCTCGTGCTGGCGATCGCTCCGCCCGTGCCGCCGGGACCCGTCGTCTCCGTCACGGTCACCACGACGCTGAGCTGCTGGTAACCGGCCGCCAGGTTGACCTGGTTCATCTGCATGCCGACGCCGTTCCAACTCAGCGTCGAGGTCCCGACCAGGTCGCCGGAGCTGTCATAGGCTTGCTCGACGGCGTTCCCCGACCCCTTGCCCAGGAATTCATCGACCAGATAGGCTTGTTCTATGCTGGTGATCGCCTCGCCAGGAGCCGTAACGTTCACATTGTAGCTGATCTGGAACTGTGTCTCGGAGTGCGTCCCCAGCGCAGACGACCTGACCCCGGACCATTCCATGCCCTGCAGGTTGCCCAGGCCGGCGAGCCAGAACGGATCGCCCGCACCGTCGGTGAACGACTGGTAGCTGCCGTAATCCTGCTCGTTCGACACGATGTCGGTGAACGAGAGATCGCCACCCGTCAGGTTGTCAAACGTCCAGGACGTGGTGTACGTGAACGGCGTTGGCATATTGGTACGCCTTTATTTGCGAGGAAGCCGCGAGTTCCGGGCGGCAGCGAATCAGCGCAGCAGTTTCCGGCGGTATGTCCAGCCAAGCATGACCAAGGCGGGAACCAGCATTGCGAGCGACGACGGTTCCGGTGCGTGGGCAAAGTTCTCGACCACGGAGTTCAGCGCGATCGTGGTGCCGTTCGTGACGCCCTGGACCGCGATCCCAAGATCCTTCGTCACCGACAGGGAGGATTGCGGCGCGAAGCTGCAGGACTGCGACGAGGTCGCCAGATTGGTGGTCAGTCCGCTGGCACCGTTGCAGAGCGACCCCGCCACGGTCTCCTCCGCGGCAACGTCGCCCGGGTTGTTGGCAATCACCGTCGTATCGGGCGTGTTCGAAGCGGTCAGCGCCGAGGCGTTGAGCGTCTCGATCATGCTCGAAAGCGTTCCGGTCGCGGGGGTTACCGTCAGCGTGACGCCGAGGTCGTAGGAATTGTTATTGCTGCAGCCGCCGCTGGTGCTGCAGGTATAGGAGAACATCGGAACCTGGCTGCCGCCGTTGAGCGCCTCGAGGATCACGCTGGTGCTGGGCGCCGACGGATCCGCGGCGATGTAGAACTGCGTCCCCGCGGGAAGGTACCGGGAGTAGTCGGTCGCGTTGCACGTCGAGGAACGCGAATCGTTTTCGAAGGTGCACGCACTGACAGTGAACGACAGGCCGTTGTAACTGAAGGTACTGCCCAAGTACAGAGCGGTCTGCGCACGCGCCGGCTGGGCAGCGATCAGGGCCGCGCCCAACAGGAGCAGTGGGGCGAGAAGGCTCAAGGCCCTGTTCTTCATCGGTGCGCGCTTCCCAACGGTTCGGTCGCAAACGAACGCTCTGCCGAATCACGGCACAGCGCATCTATCTGCTCGTTAAAAGACCGTTAGCACACCAAATTCGGTTTGTAAAGGATCAACGTGATCTTTTTTATTTTCTAGACGTTAACCCCTAGATTTTTAGAATATCTCATTAAAAATCCACACCGCCGGGAAATGTGGATTTCTGCGACCGGGGCTTCCGCCGTCCCCCAGGAACGCGCCCGGGCAACGTGCCACCGGACCGCCCGCCCAACGACCCGGCCGCTCGCAGACCGGCCCGCCTAGTGTGCGGGATCGGTCCCGACCACCCCATCCGGGGCACCACCGGTCAGTTCCCGGCCATCGATGTCGTACAGCCGCACAACCGCCGTGCTCAGCGCGTCCCGCGTCAGGGTCGGCACCTGTTGCCGCAGCATCTGCCTGGTCAGCCCGTCGCGCGCCTCCGCGAAGCTCGGCGTCGGCCCCGCGCGCCGCGCCTCATCCTTCAGCACGAACCAGCCGACCGCGGTGTGGAGCGGATACGGGGTCACCTCGCCAGGCCGCAACTCGAACAAGACCGCGCCCAGCTCCGGACTGAGCTGGTCCAGGCTGACGAAGCCCAGATCGCCGCCTTTCAAGGACGAGGAATCCTGGCTGACCTGGCGTGCCAGAGCAGCAAAATCCGCGCCTTTCGCAAGCTTGGCGATGATGTCCTCCGCCGCCGCTTCGGTGGGCACCAGGATCGCTTCGGCGTGCACCTGCTGCGGCCCGGGTTTTCGTGCGATTTCAGTCGCATAGCGTGCAAGCAGCGCGCCCTCGGTGATGTTCTTCATACCCTTTTCCCGCAGGTACGCGTCCTCCAGCACCCGGTCGTCCGCCTCATCCATGTGGCGGCGGACCGTCGGGTCGTGGTCGAGGCCATCCGAACGAGCGCGCAGCGCGAGCTCGATGCGGCGCACGAGCTGGCCCACCACGATCGGGTAAAGCGTCTCGAACGAGTTGCCGGCCCCCGCATCGGGCAATGCGCCGATCGCATCTCCCACCTCACTCAGTCGGATCGAGTGGCCGTCCACGTCCGCCATCACCGGGTCCGAGCCGTTGGCCGAGGAATCCGCCGGATTGCCGCTGTCCGCCGTATGACTGTCCTGCGGCGCGGCGATCTCCGCCGCATACGCCGCGGCAGAACACACGGTCGGCAGCGCCACGACGGCAGCGATGCGGGCAGAGCGGAGACAGCAGAGCAGGATTGGGTTCACCGTCATCATCCATCGAAGGCAGGGATACATCATGCTGGATGCGACCTGGGCGCGGCAAGCAATGCTGCCTGTACGGAACAAATCGGCCGGGCATATCTGCAACTTATGATTGAACTATGAGATTTTCAGCCCCCATCGATCACGGCGGCGAGATGATCCAAAAAAACGAGACGGACTGGGTTGTGATGAAAGGTATATGCAAGAATTGTTACAAATCGATTGCCACGCACGTTCCCTCGGCGCGAGGAAGAGCAACGCTGAAATAACGTCTTGTTGGCTGTTCAGGCTGCGCCCGCGAGCGCATCGGCCGGCGCGCCGCGGCTGTGCATCGCCGCCGCACGCACGCCGCCCGCCACAGTCTCGGCCGTCGCCCGGATATGCGCCTCGGCCGCAGCGGCGGCGCCGTCGGCGTCGCGCGCCAGCACCGCCTCGACGATGGTGCGGTGCTCCGCCTCCGCGTCGCGCGGCACCGTGGCGTCGGCGAACGCCAGGTAGCGGTAGCGGGCGTTGCGGTCGAGTAACGTGGCATAGAAATCGATCAGCCAGCGGGAGCCGCAGGCGGCGATCAGCGCCAGGTGGAAGGCGCGGTGCCGCGTCTCCCATTCCGGGTTGAACGAGCTGTAGCCTTCCGCCCCCTCGCGCGGCACGCGGGACAGGCGGTGCGCGGCAAGCACGATCGCTTCCTCCCACGCCGCGTCGCCGTGGCGGATCGATTCGCGCAGCGCCAGGCCGCCGATCCAGCATAGGGTCTTGGTCAGCTCCTCCAGGTCGTCGAGGCTGACCGGTGCGACGCGGAAGCCGCGCTGGTCGGTGCGGATCACCAGGTCCTCGGCGGACAGGCGGTTCAGCGCCTCGCGCAGCGGCGTGGCGCCGATGGCGTAGCGGGCGCACAGCGCCTCGATCGGCAGTTTTTCTGCCGGGGCGAAGACCCCACGCAGGATATCGCGCCGCAACGTGGCGTGGATCTGGCTGGCGAGCGTGCCGTGCGGGGGCGGGGCGTCGTCCATGCGCGGAATATATACGATCCTCTTGCCTGGGGCGAAAAATGTATGTCTCCTGCCCGAGAGAGGTGGTCCATGGCAGAATACGAACGGCTGGATGTCCGCGGCATCGACCTGGAGGTGCTGCGGCGAGGCAGCGGAGCGCCGATCCTCGCCCTGCATGGCTTGCAGCCGATCGATCCGGCGGCGGCGTTCCTCGATCGCCTGGCGGGCCGCGCCGAGGTGATTGCGCCGTCGCATCCCGGCTTCGGCGGATCGCCGCGGCCGGGTGATTTCGACACGGTGTACGACCTCGTGCACCTGTATCTGGATCTGCTGGAGGCGCTGCCGTACGAGCGCGTCACCCTGATGGGCTTTTCGTTCGGCGGCTGGCTGGCGGCCGAGGTGGCGGCCGCGTGCTGCCATCGGATCGAGCGGCTGATCCTGGTCGATGCGTTCGGCATCAAGGTCGGCGACCGCGAGACGCCCGACATCCTCGACATCTTCAACACGCATCCCGACGAGGTGGTACGGCGGAGCTGGCACGATCCGGAACGCTTCAAGCCGGATTTCAACGCCTGGGAGGACGACGCGCTGGTCCGCTACGCGCGGGGGCGCGAGGCGCTGAGCCTGTATGGGTTCCAACCATATATGTACAACCCGCAGCTTCGGCGCTGGCTGGCGCGCATCGCGGTGCCGACGCTGGTGCTGTGGGGGGCGGCGGATCGCGTGGTGACGCCGGAATACGGGCAGGCCTACGCGGATCTGATCCCCGCCGCGCGGTTCGAGCTGATCGCCGATGCGGGGCATCATCCTGAAAAAGAGCAGCCGGAGAATTTTGCCGGGCGCGTGATTGGGTTCGTGGGGGAGTAGGCGGATATGGAATCCTGGTGGCAGTGCGAAATCCCCTATCCGTTCGTCCCGCCGGAGGTGCTGGCCGCGGCGGATTCCGTGCGCGGCAGCCTTCCCAACAAATGGTGCGATCCGACGATCTCCGCCGATCTGTTTGAGGAAGTGCTCGACGAATTCCTGCTGTGCGACGACGAAGGCCTGAACGTGCTGGCGATCGAGCACCACGCCGGCATCAACTCGCTGATGGGCTCCAATCCGATGTTCGTCGGCATCCTGGCGCGGCAGACGCGCAAGGCGCGCATCCTGAGCCTCGGCACCCTGGTGTCGCTGCGCACCGACCCGGTGCGGATCGCGGAGGAGTACGCGACGGCGGACGTGATGTCGCGCGGGCGGCTGGAGATCGGGTTCGTGAAATCCGGCGGCACCGAGATGGCGTCGAACCAGACCAACCCGGTGGGCAACCTGGAACGCTATTGGGAAGCCATCGACCTGATCCGCAAGGCGCTGTCCAGCCACGAGGGGCCGTTCTCGTGGGAGGGCAAGTATTACACCCATCGCCACGTCAACATCTGGCCGCGGCCGTGGCAGCAGCCGCATCCGCGGCTGTGGTCGGCGACCGGGGATCCGCCGACCGCGATGGAAGTCGGCCGCCGCGGCATGGTGCACGTGCTGGTGCTGCGCGGCCCGGACGGCACGAAGCGTGCGTACCAGGCGCATCGCCGGGCGCGGGCGGAGGCGGGGCTGCCGAAGGTCACCACGGATAACTTTGCGTATGCCGCGATGGTGTATGTGGGAGAGACCGAGGAAGAAGGCCGCGAGGTCGGCAGCAAGCTGCTGTGGTTCCTCAACACCAGCCTGAAGTCGGCGCCGCAATACGCGAAGTTCCTGCCGGGCACCGCGCCGCCGGAATTCGCGCCGCAGATCTATCGCACCGCGCCGCGGCCGGCCGCGTTGGCACCGTCGGACATGGTGAACGCGGAAAAGGGCGTCGCGCCGGCCAGTCAGAACGCGGCAAAGCTGATGTCGATCTCCACCGAGGAGGCGATGCAGCAGGGCATCTTGTTCTGCGGCAACCCGGACAGCGTGTACCGGCAGATCATGGAGTTCTACGACAAGGTCGGCGGCTTCGGACACCTGGCGATGATCGGCCGTTCCGGCTTCATGACGCACGAGGAGTCCGTGAAGGGCATCAAGCTGTTCGCGCGCGAAGTGGCGCCACGGCTGAGGGCAGTCAAGCCGATCGTGGCGGAGTAACGTTCTGTTGTGCCGTCTGTCATTGCGAGTTGACCACCGGCCGGCGGCCGACCTTCCCCGGGTGAAGCGCTTCGTCGCCCCCACGTCATGACCGGGATTGCTTCGGCCAAGTGGCCGAACAAGAAACAACGTCCCCCCTCCCCTTGAGGGAGGGGTTGGGGGGAGGGGTGCGTACATCCGCGGTCAGTGGATGAACGCACCCCTCCCCCAACCCCTCCCTCAAGGGGAGGGGGGACTTACGCTCCGGCCGGTGGCCAACTCGCAATGACAGTATGTCGGGCAGATTACCCTGGAATTCGTCGTAATACTTGCGGATCAACTACCCGGCTGGGGGGTGATTTTGCAGTCGCCCCCCGCTTGCACTGAAATCGCTCCGGTCTTGCCGGGATTCGCAGGGTCGGGGAAGGTCATGGTCGGGCGGCCGTTTACAGCGTCTCCCAGCATATCAATTGATACGGCACCGAACAGTTGCGTGCCGCCGGTGCAGGTGACAGAGAGGGTCGGCGCCGCGCTTTTGCCGCCGCAACCGGCGAGCGACAGCGGGATAAGGAACCAGGCCAGGCGATGCATAAAGAGCCTCCACAGGTGATGTCCAATATGTCCGTGAGGACATCTGCCGACGCCTCCCGGACACGATCCTAACGGTCCTTAGTCGTGGGAGATACCTTGGGCGTCTGCCGGCCGGGCGTTTGGTGACACCATTTCGGAGGCATGTCATGCTTGACGCATGCCCCGCATCCCCCTGGTGACCGAAGCCTCCATGACCCCCGACCAGCGACGCGTGCACGACGCGATGCTGTCGGGGCCGCGCAAATCCGCGCCCGTCGGGCCGTTGGCGATCGCCATGCACCGGCCGGAGCTGGCCGAGGCATGGTCGGCGCTCGGCCTTGTGCTGCGCTTCAATTCCAGCTTCGAGCCGCGGCTGCGCGAGTTCACCATCCTGCTGACCGGCCGTTACTGGGACTGCCAGTTCGAATGGGCGTCGCATGAGGCCGAAGCGCGCAAGGCCGGCCTGTCGCCGCAGTCGATCGAGACGCTGCGGCGGGGCGGCTCGCGGTTCGACGCGGCGGATGAGCAGGCGATCCACGATTACGCGGTCGAGCTGTTGGACAGGCATGCGGTGGATGAAGCGCTGTATCGCAAAGTACAGGCGATGTTCGGCACGGAGGGCATCGTCGAGCTGACTGCGCTGATCGGCTACTACGCGATGGTGGCGCTGACGCTGAACGCGCACGAGTTCGGCGTGCCGGACGGCGTGACCCCGCCGCTGCCGCCGCGCGCCGGCTGACCGGCGTTGCGCCACGCCGCCGGGGTGCTTATCTGCGTGGCATGGACGACGACCCCACATCCACGGCACCCGAAGAGCCGGTGAAGCCGCAGGCAACGCCGCCGGTGCCGAAGGAGATCGGCGGCGTGCCCGGCCCCGATCCGACGCGCTATGGCGACTGGCAGCACAAGGGCCGGGTCAGCGACTTCTGACGCGTTTTTTGGGCATCGCAAAGTGGGGGGCCGAAGCAAGATTCCCCCCTCCCCTTGAGGGCTTGGGCCGCGAAGCGGACCGAGGTTAGGGGGAGGGGGAACAACGCGCTAGTGCTCCGAGTCGTTGATATTGCGTGCTTCACTTACGTTATCCCCGCGCAAGCGGGGACCCAAACCGCATGGGTCCGCGCTTGCGCGGGGATGACGCGCGGCACGAATGGCCACCGCAGAGCCAATGACGTGAGGCAGTAGGTTGTTCCTGCATGGATGTTGATCTCGCCGCTGCGGGGCGGGTTGCTAAGGAAAGATTCACCACAAAGACACAAAGACACGAAGACTGCGCAAAGTGGGGTCTTCATGCGTGTCAGCGGGCAGGTGATCGGACTGGCGATCGAGGTGCACCGGCAGCTCGGGCCGGGGTTGCTGGAATCTGCGTACGAGGAGTGCCTGTGTCAGGAACTCCGCGAGGCGGGTCTGCCCTTTGCGCAGCAGGTGGCACTGCCGATCATCTACAAGGGACGGCGGCTGAGTTTCGAATACCGGATGGACATCGTCGTGGAACCCGGCCTTGTCCTGGAAATCAAATCGGTCGCGCGTCTGTTGCCGCTGCATGAAGCGCAACTGCTGACCTATCTGCGATTGAGCGGGCATCGCGTGGGCCTGTTGATGAACTTCAACTGCCCGGTCCTGAAGGACGGCATTCGTCGCCGCGTTCTGTGAATCCTTCGTGTCTTTGTGTCTTTGTGGTGAATCTGCTTCCTGCCTCGCCTGAATCTTCCTCTCTCCCTGATCCTGGCACTCGCCGCGCCTGGCGTGCCGCAAGGGCCAAGCGGGTCGCGTTGACGTGGCTGGCGGAAGTCGTGACCTTGCCCATGAGCCGGGACGGCAACCTGTCCGTCTCGGCCCCACGTCGAAGGAACCGAACCAGTGCTCCGAGTCGTTGATATTGCGTGCTTCACTTACGTCATCCCCCGCGCAAGCGGTTACCCAAACCGCATGGGCCCCCGCTTGCGCGAGGATGACGCGCGGCACGAATGGTCACCGCAGAACCAATGACGTGAGGCGCTAGGCCGCGGTCCGCATACCTTCTCCCGCCGCCGCCTTGATCATGTCGGCGCCTTTTTCCGCGATCATGATCACCGCCGCGTTGGTGTTGCCCGACACCAGCGTCGGCATGATCGACGCATCCACCACGTGCAGCCCGCCAATCCCGTGCACGCGCAACTGGTCGTCCACCACAGCCATCGGATCCTGCCCCATCTTGCACGTGCCGGTGACGTGATACGTCGTCTGCCCGTTCATCCGGGCAAATTCGAGCAGCTCATCATCGGTCTGGTACTGCGGGCCGGGGTTCATTTCGTGCGCGACATACGGCGCCAGCGCCGCATTGCCGACGATGCGGCGGCCGATCTTCATGCCGGCAACCACGGTCTGCCGATCCAGTTCCTCGGCCAGAAAGTTCGGCCGGATCACCGGCGCCGCCTGCGGATCGGCCGACTTCGCGTGGATCGAGCCTTTCGATTCAGGCCGGCACTGATACACCGTCAGCGTCATCCCCGGCTCGCGCTCCAGGATGCGAGTCGCCGCGCTGCCGTAACTGGCGTGGGCGAAATGATACTGCACGTCGGGCACCGCGAGCTCCGGCCGCGTCTTTACAAATCCATAGACGATGCCGGCGGTGAAGGTCAGCACGCCGCGATGCATCGTGTAGTACTTGACGATCTCGCGCAGGAACGCCGCGCCGCGGGTGTGCTCGTTCAGCGTGATCGGCTGGGTCACGCGCCAGTTCATGCGCGGGGCATAGTGGTCGCGGTAGTTCTCGCCGACGCCGCGCAGCTCGTGCGTGACCGGCAGGCCGGCCTGTTGCAGCACATCGGGACGGCCGATGCCGGACAGTTCCAGCAGATGCGGCGATTTCACCGCACCGGCGGCCAGGATGACCTCGCCGCCACAGCGTGCTTCGTGCGTCGCGCCGTGCTGCGTGTAGGCAACGCCGACGGCGCGCTTGCTTTCCAGCAGGATGTGCGTGGCGTGGGCATCGGTCTCCACGCGCAGGTTCGGCCGGCCGCGCGCGGGATCGAGGAACGCGCGCGCGGTGGACCAGCGGCGGCCGTCCTTCTGCGTCACCTGGTAATAGCCGAAACCTTCCTGGTTGCCGTTGTTATAGTCCGGGTTGCGCGCGAAGCCCTCGGCCGCGGCGGCGTCGATGAAGGCGTCGGCCAGCTCGGCATGTTCCCGCATCGCGGCGACGTTGAGCGGACCATTGCGGCCACGCGATGCGTCGCCGCCCGGTTCATAGTGTTCCGACTTGCGGAAATACGGCAGCACCGATTCATACGACCAGCCGCGATTGCCGAACTGCGCCCAGGTGTCGTAGTCGAGCGGATTGCCGCGCACATACAGCATGCCATTGATCGAGCTCGAACCGCCGAGCGTCTTGCCGCGCGGAATGGGAATTGAACGGCCCTTGACGTTCTCCTCCGGCTCGGTGGCGAACATCCAGTTGTAGCGTGCGTCGTTCAGCAGCTTGGTGAAGCCGACGGGGATGGCGATCCACATGGAATCGTCGCGCGGGCCGGCCTCCAGCAGCAGCACGCGGACGCGCGGGTCCTCGGTGAGGCGATGCGCCAGCACGCAGCCGGCCGAGCCGGCGCCCACGATGATGTAATCATAGTCGGCCATGCGCGTTTCCTCCGTGTTGGTGGAGGTATAGCGAGGGGAGGCGAAGACAGGAAGCAGCGCCCCTTCGTGTCATGGCCGGCGCGGTTGGCCTCCCACAGCTTTGCCTTGCCAGTGGCAACAAAGACGTGGGTGGCCAACCTGCGCCGGCCATGGCACGAAGGGGCGCCGGTATTATTCCGCCGCCACCTTCAGCGCTTCCGATGCAGCGCGTGGTGCAGCCGCTCGGCGTACGCGGCCTGCCAGTCGGCCGCGGCCAGTTCGCACTCGCCGCGGCGCACCTGCCGGAACAATTCGGGCCGATCGACACAGGGCGGCACAACGGCCTTGTCGCGCAACGCCCGCGCAGCGATCGGCAGACGACGGCGCGTGCGCGTGATCATCTGATCGCTTGGCACCAGGTGCTTGTAATACCAGGGGCCGAAAGTGCTGACTCTTGTGTCATGGCCGGGCCATGCCCACGGGCTTGACCCGGTCATGACACAAGGGGACGTGCCGTGCAGCCGTGCGTCAAAACTTACGGCCCCTGGTATAAGTTATGGTCAACGATGTCGCCCATGCTTTCGGTGATCGCCCGATCCTGCATCGCGATATGCTCGATACCAGTGTAGATCGGAACGCTGAAGCATTTTCCACTGGGATGGAAACGGGCCGAAGCCGCGTGCATCCACCCGACCGGTATTGCTTCGGCCCTGCGGGACTAACAAGAAACTCAAGGTTCCCCCCTCCCCTTGAGGGAGGGGGCCAGGGGGAGGGGTGCGTATATCCGCAGTCAGTGGATGAACGCACCCCTCCCCCAACCCCTCCCTCAAGGGGAGGGGAGACTTACGCGCCGGCCGGTGGCAACTCGCAATGACAGCGTACGGCCGGCGCGCCTGGGCTTTACCCCCTCCAGCCGGCCAGCCGCAGACCTTCTTTCAGATGCTCGTGGAATTGGTCCGGCACCGACGGGGCCTTCAGCCGCGCGTATTCGTCGAACGACATCCCGAGGATTCCCCGCGCCGCCTCCATCGCCATTTTCGCTTCGTCGATCCGGCCCAGGCGGCCCAACGCACCGATCAGCCAACGGTGCGCCACCGCCTTCGGCCTGACCGCCATCACGCGCAGGCCGGCCTCGGCGGCCGCCTGATAATCGCCGGCCAAATAGTGGATTGCGGTCAGTTGATGCAGCGTCATCCAGTTGCGCGAGCCGCGCGGGCACAGCAGCAGACAGCTCAGCAGCGTGTCCCGCGATTGTTCGATCCGCCCCAGCCAGACCAGGTTCTGCGCCAGCGCGCGATGCGCCTCGACGTGGTTTGGGTTGAGCGACAGCGCGTGCTCGCCGCTGGCGACGCCGCTGACCGGATCGCCGTTCATGTAGAACGCCCATGACAGAGCCGCATGCGTCGCGGCGTCGTTGGGGTCCAGAGCGACGGCGCGATATGCCTCGGCCTTGGCCAACGCGGCGACGTCCTGACCGCCGTGATTGAAGAACACGTGCCGCTGGTTGACCCAGACCTGGACCAGCCAGGCGTGCGCCGACGCGAACCTTGGATCCAGTTCGATGGCGCGCTCGAAGAACGCGCGCGCCTGGTCGTTGGATGCCGGGTCCATTTGTTCCAGGAACCACATGCCGCGATGGAACGCCTCCCAGGCGCCCAGATTGGCGGGCGGCACACGGCTGGCGCGGACTTGTTCGGCGGCGTGCACCGCGGGCTCGATCGCCATCGCGACCGCGCGGGTGATTTCATCCTGCACCGAGAACATGTCGCCAATGTCGCGATCGTAGCGCTCGGCCCAGATATGCCCGCCGGTTTCGGCATCGATCAACTGGGTGTTGACGCGCACGCGCGAACCACCGCGGCGCACGCTGCCCTCCAGGAGGTAGCGCACGCCCAGCTCGGTGCCGATCTGGCGCATGTCCCGCGCCTGTCCGCGGTAGGAAAAGCTGGAGTTCCGCGCGATGACGAACAGCGCGGGATAGCGGGAGAGTTCGGTGATGATGTCCTCGACCATCCCGTCGGCAAAATGCACATGGTCCGGGTCGCTGCTCATGCTGTCGAAGGGCAGCGCGGCGATCGAGGGTTTACGGGCTGGCGTCCAGTCCGGGACCGGCGCGGGACCGGCCGACGGCGCCTCGGCGTCGGTCACCGGGGCGACGAAGCGATAGCCGCGACCTGCCTCGGTGTGGATGAAGCGTTCGCCGCCGGCGGTTTCTCCCAGGGCGCGGCGCAGGGCGGAGAGCTGGACCGTGAGGTTGTTCTCCTCGACCACCCGGTCGGGCCAGACGGCCGCCATCAGCGTTTCCTTGCTGACGGTCTGGCCGGCGTGGCGCAGCAGGATGGCGAGGACGTCGGCGGCACGGGAGCCGAGCGGGATCGAACTTCCGGCGCGGATCAGTTCCTTCCGACGCGCCGAGAAGCGGAAGCCGGCGAACGCATAGGAATCGCTCCCGTCCATGCGGGCTTGGTTAGCACGCGGGCCGGCGTGGGTTCAATTCACACCGGAAAAGGCCCGCATGGGTACCCGGCCGGTGGGTGCGAGAGGCGCGGTTCGCGGAAGCTTTAGCAACGATTAGGAACCTTTTGCATCCAGCCACGTCGAGAATTAGCGCCGCCTCGCCGCATGGTCCGGTCATCGAATGACCTGGCGTCAGGCGCCGGGCAGGGTCGGTACGGAGGAGACGGAACATGTCGAACGGGTATTACAACCTCGATAACGCCGAGCCAGCAAAGATGATGAACTGGAAGATCGCGAAGGACGTACTGCGGCACCTGGAGCAGATTGTCGATCAGTGTGCGTTGCGCAAGCTGGACAAGCGCAGCGATACGAAGCAGACTGCCTATGCCGTGGCGAAGCTGTTCGGCCACGTCAGCAGCCATCCCGACCTCTATCTCTGGCATTCCAGTATCGGTCCAAACACGCTGTTTTTCCAGGGCGACGAATGCATCCGGGCGCTGGATGTCGATGGTGTCCGGCTGTGTTACCGCATATGGCTGCTGGGAAAGCAATCGAAGAAGGCTTCCAACAAGCTGCAGCAGTCAGCCGCTGCGAACGAGATCTGCATCCATGTCAACAAGGCGCAGAGTCTGAAGCAGGTGAACGTGACGATGGATCTGTCCGGCCCTGCCATGTTGCAGCTTTGTGCCGACCTCGGACGCCGGAGCCTTTTGCCGAAGATCAGAAAGATGATGCAGGTCAAGTGGGGCAACACCGGCGTCAGCTTCGGCAACATCGACCCGAACGAACGGAAGGCCCAGGGACTGGCTTTCAACAAGGAAGATCAGAACCCGCTGGGTGGGGTTCTGGACGGAGGCGAGGCGTATATCTATCGCCGTTACCTCAACGGCATTGTTATCAACTGGGATGATGGCAAGGGCTGGATCGTATGACGAGCCGGCCATCGCGCAGCGCACGACACGATCATCTGACGTTCCAACCTGGGGAGGCGGCAATGCCCGCACATATCGGCTTCGGCGACGTGCTGAGAACAGGCCTGTCTTTCCTGGTCGCGAATCTGTCGCAATCGAGGAAGTCGCGCAATATGCGCAGGATGCGCAAGCGCCGCAACGGCACCGGCATCATCTCGCCGGCCCTTCTTTGGGAAGGCGTGGAGCGAGACAGGGATCGGCGCGAGCACCGTTACCAATCATACGATCCGTTCAGGGCGTATCTCGACACGTACGACCCGGACCAGGAGGTGGACCGGGAGCGGCTCAACGACCGTACCGTCGATCGCACCGAATGGGAGCTGTATTTGCAGCCGGGAACCGAGTTCGACCAGGTCTGCGAGCAATACTTCGTTGACTACCCCGACGGGGAAATCATCGCCGTCAACCACAAGAAGCAGGTGCAGCACCTGAAGCGGATCGAGACGAAGCGGCAGGGCCACCGCACGCGGATCATCTGGAGCGAGGCATAAGCCGCCGGGCCGATGGGCCACGCGACGACAATGTCCGCGGGCGGCAGCACCGATGCCGCCACCCAGGGCAATCGCATTTGGGCACGGCGCTGTCACATACGTCATGCCGACGAAGGTCGGCATCCACGATTTCGCTATGTGCGCGTGGGAAAGACGTGATAGGGGTAGGGAGAGACGGTTGTCCCGCCTCCCCCTCCCTCCGAACCGGACTGGCGGTTCTCCCGCATCCGGCTCTCCGGTTGGTGGTATCACCCACAAGGGGACTGACGAACCGCATCATAGGCTCCC
>DASXFW010000271.1:0-17796 GCA_036489395.1 Acetobacteraceae bacterium
GAAGCGTATCGTGGTCGGTGACGGGCATGGCAGATTCTGTCCTCGCTTCGAGAATGGCCTCGCAACCAATCTCTACGCGATTTCAGTGGCTTGTACCATGCCCGTCAGCGAATCCCAGCTATGCGTGAATAAGATGGGCTACCCACCCCTCCGCGCCGCCTGCACCACCGTATCCAGCGCGCTCAGGAACCGCGACCGATCCGCCCGCGTCAGCGGCGCCGGCCCGCCCGTCGCCACCCCGATCTCCCGCAGATGCCGGGACACCTCCCGCCCCGCCAGCGCATTGCCGATATTGTCCGCGGTCCAAACCCGCCCAACCGGCGCCACCGCCCGAGCGCCCTTGGCCAGGCAGCGCGACGCCAGCGGAATATCCGCCGTCACGCACACATCCGCCGCCGTCACATGTTCCTCGATCCAGTCGTCCGCCGCATCCGGCGTCGGCGGCACGGTGATCATCGTCACGTTCGGCCGCCCGCTCGGCCGGATCGGCCGCGAGCCGTTCGACACCACGAACACCCGCAGCCCGAGCCGATCCGCCACGCGAAACACCTCCTCGCGCACCGGACAGGCATCGCCATCGACGTAGATGTCGGTCACGCCGCGCTACGCAGCCGCCCCGACCGGCCCGCCCCACCCGAACGCCGAGGGCGCCCGCTCCAGCGCTGCGGCCCTCCACCGCCCGTCTGCTTCCCCGCCGGCGCGAACTTCTTGCCCGCCGCCTGCGGCTTCCCGGCTGCCTGCGGCCTCCCCGCCGCCGCCGGCGCAAAATCCCGGGCCGGCGGCGAACCGCCCGCCACCGCGATCGGCTTCCCCGTCGCCCGCTCGATCGCCCGCAGCGCCCCATGCTCGGCCGCGTCGCAGAACGAGATCGCGATGCCTGCCGCGCCAGCCCGCGCGGTGCGGCCGATGCGGTGCACGTAGCTCTCGGGTTCCACCGGCAGGTCGTAATTGACCACGTGCGACACACCGGTCACGTCGATGCCGCGCGCGGCGATGTCGGTGGCCACCAGCACGCGCGCCCGCCCGCTGCGGAACCGGTCCAGCGCTTTCTCGCGCGCCGGCTGGCTCTTGTTGCCGTGGATCGCCTCGACCGAGACGCCGTCGCGCTCCAGGTCGTCCGCCACGCGGTCGGCGCCGCGCTTGGTGCGGGTGAACACCAGCACGCGCGACATCGCCGCATCGGCCAGAAGCTGCCCCAGCAGCGGCCGCTTCCCCGCCTGGTGCACGAAATGCACGGATTGCTCGATGCGCGGGATGGTCGCGGTGACCGGCGCGATCGACACGCGCACCGGATCGCGCAGCATGCTCTCCGCCAGGTGCGCCACCTCCGCAGGCATGGTGGCGGAGAACAAACAGGATTGGCGCGGCATCGGCAGGGCGGCGGCGATGCGGCGGATGTCGCGGATGAAGCCCAGGTCGAGCATGCGGTCCGCCTCATCCAGGACGAAATGCGTCGCGGTGCCCAGGCGCAGCTCGCGCGTGGCCATCAGGTCGCAGATGCGGCCTGGCGTGCCGACGACGATATCGGCGCCGCCGCGCATGTTGGCCACCTGCTTGGTCCGGCTGACGCCGCCCAGGATGATGACGCTGCGCAGCCGCAGTCCGGCGCCGAGGTGGCGCAGGCTGTCCTCGATCTGCAGCGCGAGTTCGCGCGTCGGCGCCAGGATCAGCGCGCGGGTGTGGAACGGCGCGGCACGGACCGGCGTCGCGGCCAGGTGTTGCAGCAGTGGCAGCCCGAAGGCGGCGGTCTTGCCGGTGCCGGTCTGGGCGATGCCCAGCATGTCGCGGCCGGCCAGCAGCGGCGGGATGGCGGCGGCCTGGATCGGCGTCGGCGTGGTGAAGTGTTGCGCGTCAAGCGCGAGCAGCAGCTTCTCGGCCAGGCCGAGCGCCGCGAAAGTCGAAGACGTCATGCGAATGGTAAGCTCCAACGCCGCCCGTAGCGGGGGCTTCCCGCGACAAGGATCGGGCGTCTGAAATGTCCGCCTACCCGCGCGATAATGGGGCAGAACATGTTGAGAATGAGACTTCCGGGAGTACGATCCCAGGCAGGGAGCGCCAATCACGCTTCACGGAAACCGGAGCGGTATATCGGCGCTGCGCTGCGGAAACGCAAGGGCGCCTGAGCGAGAGGTCGCGTAGCCGATGCTCAACATGCAGCCGATGTACGACGTGTCATGGCCGTGCTTGACCCAGGCCATCCACGCACGGACGATCGTGCGCAGATGGCCGGGTCAGGCCCCGCCATGACGGGCGAACCGGTGCGCGCCGCCAGGCGTCCAACTTTCCGACACCTGGGATTACCCTCCTTCGCTCGTCCGCACCTTAATTTCCCCATGCAGCGTGCGATGCACCGGGCACTTTTCCGCAATCTCCAACAGCCGGGCGCGCTGGTCCGCATCGAGTTCGCCCTCCAGCGCGATCTCGCGGGTGATCTCGTCGATCTGGCCGGTGCGCGTCTCGCAATCCGCGCAGTCCTCCGCATGGACCTTGCGATGGTTCAACGCCACACGGATTTTCGCCAGGTTCCATCCCTTGCGATCGGCGAACAGCCGTAGCGTCATGGAGGTGCACGCGCCCAGCGCGCCCAGCAGCAGATCGTATGGGTTCGGTCCCGAACCAAGCCCGCCGGCCGCCACCGGCTCGTCCGCGAGCCACCGATGCGGTCCGGCGGAAATCAATTGTTGCAGACGTCCTCTGCCGGTTTCCTCGACAACGACCTCCGCGTCCAGCGTGGCTGGCGCCTCGGCCGGCATCGCCGTGCCGACATAGCGCGACGCCCAGGCCGCCAGCACCGCCGCGGCATATTCCGCATCGGCACGATGGGTCAGCAGGTGATCGGCGCCCGGCAGCGACACGAAACTCTTGGGATGCCGCGCCGCTTCGAAGATCTGCCGCGCGTTGTCGATGCCGACCAGCGCATCGACCGGCGAGTGCAGCACCAGCAGCGCCTTGCCCAGCCGCTCGATCGACGCGGCGGGATCGTGCCGCCGCAGATCATCGACGAAATCGCGCCGTATGGTGAATGGACGGCCGCCGAGCGACACTATCGCCTCGCCGCGCGCGTCGATCTCCGGCAGTTGTGCGGTGAAGAGATGCAGCACGTGGCCAGGATCGAACGGCGCGCCGATCACCGCGACCGCGCGCGCCTCCGGGATCGACGCCGCGGCGGCCAGCACCGCGGCGCCGCCGAGGCTGTGGCCGATCAGCAGCGCCGGCGCCATGCCGCGCGCACGCAGATGGTCCGCGGCTGCGATCAGGTCCTGCAGGTTCGAACTGAAATTGGTGTTGGCGAAGTCGCCGTCGCTGGAACCAAGGCCGGTGAAGTCGAACCGCAGCGTGGCGATGCCGCGCGAGGCAAGTCCCGCGGCGATGCGGCTCGCCGCGACCACGTCCTTGCCGCAGGTGAAGCAGTGCGCAAACAGGGCGGTGGCGAGCGGCGGATCGTCGGGAAGGTCGAGACGGGCGGACAGGTTCTGGGCGTTCTGGCCGGGGAACTGGAAACGCTCGCTGCGCATCGGAGCCTCCGTTCATGTGTAAGGGCGAGGCCCGAAGGGCCTGGCGGGAACCATGCGCCTTCTGTCATTGCGAGGCCGCTTGGCCGAAGCAATCTCCTGGGGGATTGCTTCGGCCAAGCGGCCTCGCAATGACAGGGACAAGCGGGGATTGCTTCGGTCAGGCGGCCTAACAAGAAACTAAGATTCCCCCCCTTGAGGGAGGGGGCCAGACGAATCAGCCCGAGACGAACTGCTCCAGCCAGTGGATTGTATAATCCCCGGCCTGGAAATCCGGATCGTCCACCAGCCGCCGGTGCAGCGGGATCGTCGTCTGGATGCCCAGCACGGCGAACTCATCCAGCGCACGGCGCAGCCGGTTGATCGCGTCGCGCCGGGTCGGAGCGTGCACGATCAGCTTGGCCACCATGCTGTCGTAGTACGGCGGCACGAAATATCCAGCGTACAGCGCCGAATCCACCCGCACGCCCAATCCGCCGGGTGCATGGAATGCCGTCACGCGCCCGGGCGTTGGCATGAACGTCGCGGGATCTTCCGCATTGATGCGGCACTCGATCGCGTGGCCGTCGAAACGGATATCCGCCTGGCCGTAGCCAAGCTCCGCTCCCGCGGCGATGCGGATTTGTTCGCGCACCAGATCGATGCCGCAGACCATTTCGGTGACCGGGTGTTCCACCTGCAGCCGGGTGTTCATTTCGATGAACGCGAACTGTCCGTCCTGGTACAGGAACTCCAGCGTCCCCGCATTGCGGTAGCCCAGCTTGCGCAGCGCCGCGGTCGCCGTCGCGCCAAGCGCATCGCGCGCGACCGTGGTCAGCGCGGGCGAGCCGGCTTCCTCCAGCACCTTCTGATGCCGCCGCTGCAAGCTGCAATCGCGCTCGCCGAAATGCACCACGTTGCCGTACGCATCGGCGAACACCTGCAACTCGATGTGCCGCGGGCGATCGAGATATTTTTCGATGTACACCGCACCATTGCCGAACGCGGCGGCCGCCTCCATGCGCGCCAGGCGGAACGCGTCCTCCAGCCCTGCCGCGTCCGCCGCCACCTTCATGCCGCGTCCGCCGCCGCCGGCGACGGCCTTGATCAGCACGGGATAGCCGATCTGCGCCGCCACGCCGCGCGCCGTCGCAACATCCGGCACCACGCCATCCGAGCCTGGCACCAGCGGCACGCCCAGCCCGGCCATCGCTGCCTTCGCCGCGACCTTGTCGCCCATCATCGCGATGTGCGCGGGAGACGGACCGATGAACGTCAGCCCATGCGCCTCCACCATTTCGACGAAGCGCGCATTCTCCGCCAGGAAGCCATAGCCGGGATGAATCGCATCGGCACCGGTGATGCTGGCCGCCGACAGGATCGACGGGATGTTCAGGTAGCTGTCCTTCGCCGGCGGCGGGCCGATGCACACCGACTCGTCCGCCAGCCGCACATGCATCGCCTCGGCATCGGCGGTGGAGTGCACGGCGACGGTCGGAATGCCCAGTTCGCGGCACGCGCGCTGGATGCGCAGTGCGATCTCGCCGCGATTGGCAATGAGGATCTTCTGGAACAACGGAGCGACGCGCTCAGCTTTCCAGAATCATCAGCACTTCGCCGTATTCGACCGGCGCGCCGTTTTCCACCAGCACGCGCGCCACGGTCCCGGCCTTCGGTGCCTTGATCTGGTTGAAGGTCTTCATCGCCTCGATCAGCAGCAGCGTCTGTCCTGCCGCGACGGTCTGGCCCAGAGTCACGAACGGGGCCGAGCCTGGTTCCGGCGACAGGTACGCCACGCCCACCATGGGGCTGGTGACGGCGCCCGGATGCGCCGCGGCCTCTGCCTCGGCCGAGACCGGCGGCGCCGCGGGCGGGGCGGCAACCGCCACCGTCACGGGCATGGCGGCCGGCGCCACGGCAATGGCGCGCACGACGCGGATGCGGCTGTCCTTTTCGGCGATCTCGATTTCGGACAGCCCGGTCTCCGCCAGCACCGCGGCCAGCGCGCGGATCGCGTCGGGATCGAACGGAATGCGCGTCATGCGCCGCTCTCCAGGATCTCGGCCATGGCTTGCAATGCCAGCGCGTAGCCGCGGATGCCCAGCCCGGCGATCACGCCCACCGCGACCTTCGAAACGTAGGAGTGGTGGCGGAACTCCTCGCGCTTGTGGATGTTGGTGACGTGCACCTCGATGACAGGCAGTTCGCTGGCGAGCAGCGCGTCCATCAGCGCGATGGACGTTGTGGTGTAGCCGGCGGGATTGATGACGATGCCGGCGGCGCGGCCGCGGCATTCCTGCACCCAGGTGACCAGCTCGCCCTCGCCGTTGGTCTGGCGGAAGTCGATCGCCAGACCCAGCACATCGGCGGTTTCCGCGCAGAGCTGCTCCACGTCGTCGAGCGTTGCGGCACCGTACAACTCCGGCTGGCGCAGGCCGAGCATGTTCATGTTCGGGCCGTTCAGCACGGCGACCAGTGGGGGGGACGCGGATTGGGACATGCGGTGCGGGTAGCATACCACGCACAGTGGGGAAAGGCAGGGGCGGGGGGGGAAAGGCAGGGGCGGGACGGTGAATGGGGCGGACGGAATTGTCAGCAGAACATGCGTGCGACCCGCCATTGCCACAACGCCAAGCCTGGCGTCACCAGCAACTCCATCGCCAGCGCCGCCACCGATACTCGCGACACGAAGCCGCTCGATAGCAGGTGAAGCAAGCGGCCCAATCCGCCAACCACGACGATGACGGTCAGCAAGCGGAACCGCTGCTGCCGCGTCTCGATGGCCGGAATGGTCGATACGTAGGCGAGCCCGATCCCCAGCAGCAGCCCGGAGAGGTAGCGGAAGTGGCTGTCCAGGTCGCCCGCCACGACAGCGGTATGGCTCAGCATCCGCGGGCCCATCAGCACGCCGGCTGCACCGGCACTGATCGGCACCAGGCTGCCGAGGGCGATGGCGCACTGCAGCGCCCGCTTTTCCAGGTCGCGCATGATCCGCAACCTCGCGCGAATGCCGCCGATGGTCGAGGCCACGGCGCACTGCCATGCCTGCGCGTGTGCTCGCCCTGCGCAGTCGGCACATGCGCTGCCATGTCCGGGGGCCGTCGCCGCAAATCCCGATGATCAGCCATTCCGGCCGCTTCCTTGCCCACCGGAGCCGCCACGCTCATATTCCGTCCATGCAGACCGTCATCACCGTACTGCTGAACGGCGAAAGCCGCGCCCTGGACGGGCCGCTGAATGTCGCCGGATTGCTCGTTACGCTCGGTCTGGAAACCCGCAAGGTCGCGGTCGAGCGCAACGAGGAAATCGTGCCGCGCTCGCAATATGGCGCAACGTGGCTGGCCAGCGGCGACGCGCTGGAGGTCGTGCATTTCATCGGAGGAGGTTGAGCCATGGATGGCACGCTCCCGGTCAACGAGGACACCTGGACGGTTGCCGGCCGCCGCTTCCGCTCGCGGCTGATCGTCGGCACCGGCAAATACAAGGACCTGGATGAAACCGCCGCGGCGATCGAGGCGAGCGGCGCGGAAATCGTGACCGTTGCGGTGCGGCGGGTGAATTTGTCGGACCCGAAGGCGCCGATGCTGCAGGACTACGTCGATCCGAAGAAGATCACGTATCTGCCGAACACCGCCGGCTGCCACACCGCGAACGAGGCGGTGCGCACGCTGCGCCTGGCGCGCGAGGCGGGCGGCTGGAACCTGGTGAAGCTGGAAGTGCTGGGCCCGCCGCCGCTGCTGTATCCCGACATGCAGGGCACGTTCGAGGCGGCGGCCGCGCTGATCAAGGACGGTTTCGAGGTGATGGTCTATTGCGCCGACGATCCACTGGCGGCGAAGCGGCTGGAGGAACTGGGCTGCGTTGCCATCATGCCGTTGGGTGCGCCGATCGGCTCCGGCCTGGGCATCCAGAACCCGGCGATGCTCTCCATGATGATGGAGCATGTGACGGTGCCGTTCCTGGTCGATGCCGGTGTGGGAACCGCGTCGGACGCGGCGATCGGCATGGAGCTGGGGTGCGACGCGGTGCTGCTGAACTCGGCGATCGCGCAGGCGAAGGACCCGGTGCGCATGGCGCGGGCGATGAAGCTGGCGGTGGAAGCGGGGCGGCTGGCGTTCCTGGCCGGGCGCATGCCGCGGCGGATGGGGGCGGACCCGAGCAGCCCGCTGACGGGGCTGATCCGCTAGGGGTGCCGGTGCTTTTTACACCTGGCAATCGTCGCTGCTTCCTCTGCGTCAATGAAGCGACGCGCGAGCGCTGGCCCCTATCCGCGTGGAGCAGGAACGCACCAAAGCCAGGCTCCGGCTTCGGCCCAGGGTGCAACGCTGCAATGGCGTGACCGTACCTGCTGCGCGGCAGCGCGCCTGGCACCGACCCGCTACGGCACCAGCACCGCGGCGCCTTGCAGCCGTCCGGCACGCAGATCATCCAGGCCCTGATTGGCGTTTTCCAGCGCATAGGTCAGCGGACGCGTCCTCACCGGCACTTGCGGGGCGAGGGCCAGGAATTCCTCCCCGTCGCGCCGAGTCAGATTGGCGACGGAGCGCAGCACGCGTTCCCCCCACAACAAATCGTATGAAAAACTGGGGATCGGACTCATGTGGATGCCGGCGCAGACCACCGTGCCGCCACGCTCCACCGCGCGCAGCGCAGCCGGCACCAGCGGTCCGACGGGTGCGAAGATGATCGCCGCATCCAACGGTTCCGGCGGAGCGGCATCCGATCCGCCGGCCCACTCGGCGCCGAGCTCTCGCGCGAACGCCTGTGCGTCGGTGTCGCCCGGGCTGGTGAAGGCGAAGATCCGGCGGCCTTGCCAGCGCGCCACCTGCGCGATGATGTGCGCCGCCGCGCCGAAGCCGTACAGCCCCAGCCGCCGCCCGTCGCCCGCCATGCACAGTGCGCGGTAGCCGATCAGTCCGGCGCACAGCAGCGGGGCGGCTTCAACGTCGGAATACGCGGGTGGAATGGCGAAACAGAAGCGTTCGTCGGCGACGGAATAGTCGGCGTATCCGCCGTCGATCTGGTAGCCGGTGAAGCGTGCCTGGGCGCACAGGTTCTCGCGTCCTGCACGGCAGAATTCGCAGAGGCCGCAGGCGAAGCCGAGCCATGGTACGCCGACCCGGTCGCCGATGGCGAAACGCTCCGCGCCGGGGCCGCGCGCGGCGATGGTGCCGATGATCTCATGGCCGGGGATCAGCGGCAGCTTCGGCTGCGTCAGGTCGCCATCCACCACGTGCAGATCGGTTCGGCACACGGCACACGCGTGAACGCGGAGCAGCACCTGGCCGGGGCCGGGCGCCGGCACCGCGACGGCGGTCAGGCGTAGCGGCTGTCGCTGTGCGTCCAGCCGCATTGCGCGCATTGTTGTTTCGCTCATGCCGGCATTCTCCGATCGGATCGCGGCACGCGGACCACGACGTGGGCAGGGCGATTGAGCTTGCGTTGTTCTGGCGGGCGACGCCTGCGTCGTCCGATCTCCGCAAGCGAAGCAAGCAAGATTTTAACACAGATTGCACAGAGAAGAAGCTTTAGCCACAGAGTTACACAGAAAGAAACAGAATATGATCCATGCATGAGGGTGCTTCGGGGCATTTCGGCGGCGTAGTCATATTTCTCTGTGGAAATCTGTGGCTAAAGCTTCTTCTCTGCGCAATCTGTGTTAAAATCTTGCTTGCGATGCCGCCACCGCCCGGATGGCGAAAAATAGCCGATCCGCCCCGAGTTGCCCTGCTGTTCAAAAGCAATCGCCCTGCGACATGGCGAACGGCTGCCCATCCCTGCGCGGATCATGCTACAGTATCGCGGGTCCGGAGCCAGGTTATATCCCCCCCAGATCTGCCACCGCTGACCTTCGATCCGTTCCTCGCGTGGGAGCGCCGGCAGGAGCGCAAGCACGAATCCAGCCGCGGTCCGCACGGCGACTTTAATTTGCGGCCGCGAGAAATCAGAGGACTGGACGGGATGGTCGAACTGCCTGCCGTTGGAATATCTCTCGCGATGACCGAAATCTATGACGGGCTTGAGTTCGAAGCGGCGTTCACGGCTCTCGAGCCGTAAGCGTGTGATAGCGCCCAGGCGCCAGCGGTTGATCGCTCCCCTCATAGTGCGCGATCATACGCGTGACCGTGCCAACCCGGGAGGCACATGATGCCCGACGCCCACTCTGCACCGACCGCTCGCACCGCCTGGCCGGCCGGCCTGACCCGCGTGCCGTTCTGGGTCTATCAGGACCCGGACATCCTGCGCGCCGAGCAAGAAAGCGTGTTCGAAGGGCCGGTGTGGAATTTCCTGTGTCTGGAGGTGGAGATTCCCAATGCCGGCGATTGGCGCGCGACGTTCGTCGGCTCGATGCCCGTGGTCGTGTCATGCGATACCGACGGCAGTATCGTGGCATTCGAGAACCGCTGCGCACATCGCGGCGCGCTGATCTGCTTCGAGGACGGCGGCTCCGGCGCAAAGGACTTCACCTGCGCGTATCACGCATGGCGCTACGACCTGCGCGGCAATCTGCAATCGGTCGCGTTCCATCACGGCGTCGGCGGCCGTGGCGGCATGCCGGACAGCTTCTGCATCGCCGAGCACGGCCCACGCAAGCTGCGCACCACGATTTTCCAAGGCCTGGTGTTCGGAACGTTCAGCCCGGACACGCCGGATTTCGAAACCTTCGTCGGCCCCGCCGTCGCCGCGCGCCTGCGCGTCGCTGCCGGCCGCAAGCTGGAGATCATTGGCCGTTTCACCGAAGTTCTGCCCAACAACTGGAAACTCTACGCCGAGAACGTGCGCGACACCTACCACGCCAGCCTCCTCCACCTGTTCTTTGCCACGTTCAAGATCAACCGGCTAAGCCAGGGCGGCGGCGTCGAAATCAACGAGACTGGAAGCTGCCACGTCTCCACCACGCTGGCCCCGGACTCGGCGGTGGACACCGCGTATGCCGGGATGCGGTCGGTCGATGAAGGCTTCCGCCTGAAGGATCCCGCGCTGCTCGATGTGGTCGATGAACATGGCGACCGGGTGCGCCAGCAGATCATCAGCGTGTTTCCGAACTTCGTGATGCAGCGCACGCAGAACGTGCTGGCGCTGCGGCATTTCGTGCCGCGCGGCGTCGGGCAGTGCGACCTGCACTGGATCTATCTGGGTTATGCCGACGACACGCCGGAAATGCGCGCGCGCCGGCTGCGCCAGTTGAACCTGGCGGGGCCGGCCGGGTTCGTTTCGATGGAGGACGGCTGCATCGGCGGCTTCGTCGAACGCGGCGCCGCAACTGCGCCGCGACGCATGTCGGTGGTGGAGATGGGCGGCGCGGGGACCGAGGGCCAGGACACGCGCGCGACGGAGGCGGCGATCCGCGGGTTCTGGCGGATGTGGCGCGGGCTGGTGGGGGTGTGACAGGAGGCTGTCGTGCTGTTGCGCCTGGATCTCGTCGCCATGCTGTTGCTGCTGGAAGTGGCTGCAGCAAAGCCGGCGCTGAACGTCACCCAGATTGGCTCTGGCGCCGCGCCAGACGGTCCCACCTACAAAGGCAACTGCGTGAAAGATGCTTGCTGGGCAACGCTCCCCGTGCAGGTGAGCGGTGACCGGTGCGTCCTGAACCTGCGGGCTGGGGTGCCTGGCAAAGGGGCTTGGGGCAAAATCCTGTTTGCTGTCGGGCCGTGCCGTTCGGGTGAAAATTGGCAATTTCGGGGTGCTCCGCATTGGCGTCCTACCACCTGGACGAATTTGGCGCTGCCAGCCTCAGTGTCATTGTTCCTTTCCAGTTTGGGAAGCCGGAACCTGATCCGAATTGCCTGAACGACGGGGTCGTTCATCCTTTCGCGACGGTGCGCCTGGACATTGTTGCGTCGTCGCCGCAGTAAGCCGGCACATCGTCCAGTTGACTATCGGACGCGGCCTTTAGCGCATCCTGGCCACTGACTTCCCACACTGCTAACGTGCCGCGCATGGGGAAGCGGGTTCGCCGGCCGGCCGGAAACGCGCGCGTGCCGGCAGCACCGGCGGCGTTCGCCTGATATGCGCCGCCCGTTCGCCGTCGCAACTTATGTCATCGGGCTGATCGTCGCCGTACTCATCCCGTTGCTTGGCTTCAGTGCCTACCTCGTCATCCGTTCGGCACAGCATGAGCAGGAGATCCTGGGCGCGGCGGTGCGGGAGCGGACGCGCGGCCTGGCTCGCGACCTGGAGCGCGAGCTTGCAACCCAGCGCAGCGATCTGTTCATCATGGCCAATCTCGGCACCGTCGAGGGAGAGGGTTTCGCCGCGTTCTATGCCCGTGCCCACAGCGAGATGGAACGCCGCGGCATGAGCGTCATCCTCAGCGATCTCGACGGCAACGAGCTCGTCAACACCAACCGGGCGCTTGGCGACGCCCTGCCACAGATCGGCGATCGCCAGGCTGTGCGGCAGGTCGTGGCGACTGGCGAGCCTTATCTCTCCGACCTTGCGATCAGCACGGTCACCCACAAGCCGGTGGTGTTGCTCAGCGTGCCGGTGCTGGCCGGGCGCAACCCGGCGTACGTCGCCAGCATGGACGTGCTGCCCTCACTGTCGTTGCTGCTGCAGCAGCAACGACTGCCGCGCGACTGGATCGCCGTCATTCTGGACCGGCAGGGACGCACCGTGGTCCGCACGCTCGACCCGCAGCAGTACGTCGGCCATGAGGCCTCGCCCGCGTTCCGGGAGCGCATCAGGACCGAGCGTGAAGGCTGGTTCCCATTCGTGTCGCGCGAAGGCATACCGGTCTATACCGCGTTCGATCGAGTCGAGCCGACGGGCTGGACCATGGTTATCGCCATCCCGCTGAACCAGCTCTACGCGCCGCTCCGCCGCTCCACCCGCGAATTGCTGCTGGCTGGCGCCGGCACGCTGGCCGTCGCGCTGCTGCTGGCATGGTTGCTCGGGGCACATATCGCCCGGCCGATCTCCAGCTTGGTGCAATATGCCGAGACGGTGGGGCGCGGCGAACCGGTGCCATCGCGGCGCACCGGATTGCGCGAGACCGACGCGGTGTCGCGGTCGCTGCATCAGGCCAGCGAGAATCTACAGCGCAGTGCGGCGGAGTTGCGCGAGAGCGAGCAGCGGTATCGGATTCTGGCGGCTGATCTGGCGCGCGCCAACCAGGAACGCCAGCAGCTTTTGCACCGCACGGTTGACGCGCAGGAGGCGGAGCGCAAACGCATCGCGCGCGAACTGCATGACAGCCTCGGCCAGTACCTTACCGCCTTGCGGCTGGGGCTGAGCGCGGTGGGCACGCGATGCGGCGCCGAGGCGGCCGGGCCGAAGCTGGCGGAACTGAAATGCCTGACCACGGAAGTCGGCCACGAGCTCAGCCGAATCTCGCGCGAGCTGCGGCCGACCGTGCTGGACGATCTTGGCCTGCAAAGCGCCGTCACGCAGTGCGCCGAGGAATGGGAAGCGCGGTCGGACCTGCGCTTCGACCTGCAGATCAACCTGGGCGAGCGCCGCCTGCCGCAGGCGATCGAGACGACGTTGTACCGGGTGTTGCAAGAGGCGATCACCAATGTGATCCGCCACGCCAACGCGGACCGGGTCGGGGTGATTCTGGAAGCGAAGGAGCATGAGGTGCGTCTGATCGTCGAAGACAACGGCATTGGGTTCTCGCCGCAGGAAGCTGGGGCCCACGGCGGGACACTGCAGCATTTCGGCCTGATCGGCATCCGCGAGCGACTGGCGCTGGTGAACGGCGTGCTGGAGATCGAGTCCGCGCCCGGTGGCGGAACCACGCTGTTCGTGACGGTCCCTGTGTGAGGACAAGACCTGTGCCGTCCGCCGTGCGCGTCCTGATGGCCGACGATCATCCCGCCGTGCTGGCCGGCATGAAAACGCTGGTCGCGGCCGATCCCGATCTGCAGCTCGTCGGCGAGGCAAGCGACGGACATGCCGCGCTGCAACTGGCGCGATCGCTGCGGCCTAACGTGACCGTGCTCGATCTGTCGATGCCCGGGATGAACGGCATCGAAGTGACCGCCGCGCTGCGCACAGAACTCCCGGGCTGCCACACGATGATCCTGTCGGTGCACGAGGACGCGGGCTATCTGCGGCAATCGCTTGCCAGCGGCGCGTTCGGCTACGTGTTGAAGCGTTCCGCGGCGGATCACCTTGTGCCGGCGATTCACGCGGTTGCCGCCGGCGGGGCGTATTTGGACCCCGCCATCGCCGGTAAACTGCACGGCACCACCGCACATGACGCGGCGCCGATGGTTGCGCGATTGTCGGCCGTGCTGAGCCAGGCGGAAACCGCCGTGCTCCATCTGGTGGCCGCCGGCCACAGCGACCGGCAGATCGCCCTGCGCCTCAACCTCAGCATGCGGTCCATCGAAGGCCACAGATCCCGCGCCATGGCGAAGCTGGGGATCCGGACGCGTGTCGAGCTCGTGCGCTATGCCCGCGCGCAAGGCTGGTCGGCGGACAGCGGCGAGTAGGGTGACATCCGCGCCGGCGGCTTCCGGACGGCGGGCAGGGCAATCCCGCCGCATCCGCTGCGTGCGTCTGTCAGGATTATCCTGACTTGCCGTCGCCAGGACTTCCGGCTTCCGTGTTCTGCAAATCTGGTGTCTGATCCGTCGGGAATTCTCTGTTCGAAGGCCGCCTGGCGCTTCCAAGGCTTCACCAAGAAGCCGGCAAGAACCGAATGGAGGGAGGCGATGCATCCTGCATCCACCACGAACGGCCGAACGCAGGGCCGCATCCGACGTAGCCACATGGCGCGACGGAGGCGGCCATGACCCATGTCCGCGTCCTGATGGCCGACGACCATCCCATCGTGTTGGCCGGCATGCGCGCGTTGGTCGCCGCGGATCCCTGCCTGGAAGTGGTCGGCGAGGCGAGCGACGGGCGTTCCGCTCTGCAGCTCGCCAAGGAACTGCGACCGGATGCGGCCGTGCTCGATATCTCCATGCCGGGCATGAGCGGGATCGAAGTGGCCACGGCGCTGCGTACCGAGGCGCCCGAAGCCCGCGTGCTGATCCTGACGGTGCATGAGGACCGGGCCTATCTGCGCCAGTTGCTGGAAGCGGGCGTGTCCGCGTTCCTGCTGAAACGCTCTGCCGCCGACGAACTGGTAAGGGCGATCCATGCGGTTGCGTCGGGCGGGCTGTACCTGGATCCGGCGATCGCCGGAAAGGTGGTGGGCGGCACGCACGGCACGACCAAGGCGCCGCTCGGCAGCCCAGCCGAACTGAGCGAACGCGAGTCCGAGGTGCTGCGCCTGGTCGCCGAGGGTCACAGCAGCAAGGAAATCTCCACCCGCCTGTCGATCAGCGTGAAGACGGTGGAAACCTACAAGGCGCGCGCGATGGACAAGCTTGGGTTCAAGACCCGGGTGGATGTCGTCCGCTACGCTGCCAGCCGGGGCTGGCTGCGCGAGCACTGACGGGCCCTGTCATTGTCCCCCCGACGCCGGCGACAGCGGTCGGGGTTCCGGCATTCGTGGCCGATCTCGCATCGATCGCGCCATCGACCGCCGGACCGGCGTGTCATCTCCTACACGCCTGCGTGAACTGGGAACCGCGTCCAATTCTGCTCGCATCGGGTCATTGCCGTGCTATAAGGACCGCCGTTGCCCAAAAGGGAGGATACCGACCGTGCGCAGCTTGTTCGCACCCCTCATTCTTGCTCCATTGATGTTCGCCGCGGCCCCGGCCTTTGCCCAGGGCAATCCGTCGGCGGACCAGATCATCAACTCGCTGAAGCCGTCCGGGAACCTGGTGGCCGGCGGCACACGCGGCATCCGGCTTGCCGCGCCGCCCGGCGGCGCCGAAGCGCCGGCACCCGTGGTGCATGCCTCGACCGGAGGCCAGCCCCGCATGGCCTCCGTCCAATCGGAGCCGGCGAGCGCGGCGACCGGTGGCCCGTCGGTCAACCTCACCGTCGATTTCGCCAACGGCTCGGCCCAGCTTACGCCGCAGGCCATGGCCACGCTGGACCAGTTGGGCAAGGCGCTCGATAGCAGTGCGCTGGCTGCCTATCGCTTCCGCATCGAGGGCCATACCGACACGGTCGGTTCGCCGGCTTTCAACAAGTCGTTGTCGGAGCAGCGGGCTGAGGCTGTGGTTTCCTACCTGACCAGCAAGTTTGGCGTGCAGTCGTCGCGGCTGCAGCCGGTGGGCATGGGCGAGCAAGGCCTGCTGGTGCAGACCCCGCCGCAGACGGCGGAGCCGCGCAACCGCCGCGTCCAGGTGGTGAACCTGGGCGCCTGACGCCGGCCCTTCTCGCAGGGTCGCCTTGGCGACGCGCGCATGATGCGCTCCAACCCCGGCGACGACGACGATACGGTCAAGCTGAGGCCGGCATCCATGCGGCAGCCGAGCCGATCGTCGCGTCTGCCTCTGGCGCTGGCCGCCGCGGCGGGCGGGGCCGTGGTTGTCGCGGCGGCTGCCTGGCTGCTGTGGCCACACTCTGCACCGCCAGCCCCGCCGGCGGCGCCTGCCCCTGTAGCGCGCACCGCCAAGGCACCAATTGCCGCACCGCCGGCACCCATGGCACAGCGGCCCGCCCCACCCGAGTTTGCCATCCAGACGGCCGACGAACAGCAGATCCGCGACGATGTCCCCACCGGCATGACGGTATTTCGTTTCGCCGCGGATCAGCGCATCGTCGTGCTGGATTTCGCGTCGCTGCACGAGCAGGGAATGATGCTGAATCGAGTGGCGGCGCTGATTGAAAAGGGCGCCACGCCGCGTGACCGTGTGCTGACCGAAGACCAGCTTAACCAGGCGATCCATGCTGGCGGCGATACGGTCTCCACTTACTATTACGGGCACGATTACAGCGTGGCCGAACTGGTGCGCTTCTTCGCGCTGGCCGATTCGGAGCATGTGCAGCTTTACCCGGAAGAAGAAAAGCTGCGTCGGCTGGTGCGCCAGTTGGGTTGGTTCCTGCCCGAAGCGGAGGGCGGGCTGATCTCGATTCCCAAGGTCGGCGCCAACGCGCGCGTCACCTACGAAGCGCGCAGCGCGATCCTGCATCACGAGCTGTCGCACGGCGAGTATTTCAGCAATCCCACTTACGTTGCGTATGTGCATGAATTTTGGGAACATTCGCTGAGCCACATCGAGCGGCAAGGCGTTCGCAAATTCCTCGCGTCGGAGGAATACGATCCGAGTCTCGGCGACCTGATGCAGAACGAGATGCAGGCCTACCTGATGTTCACCCGCGATCCGCTGTTCTTTACCGCCGCGGACATCGGCATGCCCCCCACGCGGCTGGCCACGCTGCAGGCGGAGTTCGATCGTAACCTGCCGGTTGGCTGGTTGCACCAGATGATGGACGAGCCTCTCGCGGTTCAGGCCACCGTTTCCAAGTAGAAACGTGTGTACCTGTCATTGCGAATTGGCCACCGACCTGGCGGCTGACCCGCGCTGGATGAAACGGCGTCGGCCGGAGCGTAAGTCTCCCCTCCCCTTGAGGGCTTGGGCCGCGAAGCGGACCGAGGCCAGGGGGAGGGGTGCGTTCATCCACTGACCGCGGATGTACGCACGCCTCCCCCTGGCCTCGGTCCGCTTCGCGGCCCAAGCCCTCAAGGGGAGGGGGGAACCTTGAGTTTCTTGTTAGGCCGCCTGGCCGAAGCAATCCCGTTCGTGACGAGCCGCCGGCAGCTCGTCACGAACGGGATTGCTTCGGCCAAGCGGCCTCGCAATGACAGGGGGGCACAGGCGTCACGTCCGGCCGTTACGGGCAGACCCGTTGCGCAGAAACGTCCAATATAGCGGCGTGCGGCCTTCGCGCAGTGCCTTGGCTTCGTAGCGCGTCGGCGGCCATTCGGTGGGGCGCTCCGTCGCCGGCGGCGGTGCGACGAACAAGTCCTGTGCCGCCATCGTCTCCTGCACCCACGCCTGGTACGTCGGATCGTCGCTCGCCACGCGCCACTCGGCACCGGGCCGCATCACCCGGGCGATCAGAGGCAGCGTCGCGGGGTGGACGAAGCGGCGCTTGGCGTGGCGGGATTTCGGCCAGGGATCAGGGAACAGCAGGAACAGACGGTCGAGGCACGCGTCCGGCAGGGCACGCAGCAGCGTGCGCGCGTCGGCGGGCCAGATGCGCAGGTTGGGCGGAAGGGGCGCGTCGGCCTCGCCGCCTTCCGGCACGAGGCGCGACAGCAGCGAGCAAATACCGTTCTCGAAGACCTCGCAGGCGATCAGGTCTGTGTCCGGGTGGGCGGCGATCTGCGCGAGCGCGTGCTCTCCCCCGCCGAAGCCGATTTCCAGCCAGAGGGGATGCGGCAAAGGCGAAGGCAAGGACAGGGGCGAAAAATACCCCCCCTCCCCTTGAGGGAGGGGGATGGGGGGAG
>DASXFW010000306.1:0-22211 GCA_036489395.1 Acetobacteraceae bacterium
CCGAAGCAATCTCCCGCGGGAGATTGCTTCGGCCCAGCGGCCTCGCAATGACAGGGATTGCTTCACTCGCCAGGACAGCGGCGCCACCGCCCGGACCAGAACACGAATGAGGTTGCCATGACCAAGTGGGTGTACAGCTTCGGCGCCGGCCAGAACGACGGGCGGTCCGATATGAAGAACTTGCTCGGCGGCAAGGGCGCCAACCTGGCGGAGATGGCCTCCATCGGCCTGCCCGTGCCGCCCGGCTTCACCATCCCCACCGAAGTCTGCACCGCGTTCTACGACAACAAGCGCCGCTACCCCGACGGCCTGGATGCCGAGGTGCAGAAGGCGCTGGCACACGTCGAAAAAGCGGTCGGCCGCAAGTTCGGCGATGCGAAGGACCCACTGCTGGTCTCGGTCCGCTCCGGCGCGCGCGTGTCGATGCCCGGCATGATGGATACCGTGCTGAACCTGGGGCTGAACGACACCACGGTCGAAGGCCTCGCCAAGGTCGGCAACGACCCGCGCTTCGCCTGGGATTCCTATCGCCGCTTCATTCAGATGTACGGCTCCGTCGTGATGGGCATCGATCACCATCACTTCGAGGAAGTCATCGAGCACACCAAGCTGGAAGCCGACGTCACCGAAGACACCGCGCTGACCGCGAAGCACTGGCAGCAGGTGGTGGCCGCCTACAAGGACCTGGTGCACCAGGAGAAGGGCAAGGCGTTCCCACAGGACCCGCAGGAGCAATTGTGGGGCGCCATCGGCGCGGTGTTCGGAAGCTGGATGAACCCGCGCGCCATCACCTACCGCCGGCTGCACGACATTCCCGCCGCATGGGGCACCGCGGTGAACGTGCAGGCGATGGTCTATGGCAACATGGGCAACGACTGCGCCACCGGAGTCTGCTTCACCCGCGATCCATCGACCGGCGAGAACGCATTCTACGGTGAATACCTGGTGAATGCGCAGGGCGAGGACGTGGTCGCCGGCATCCGCACCCCGCAGCCTGTCTCCAAGGCCAACGCCAAGCCAGGCGAGACGCCGATGGAAGCGGTGATGCCAGGCGCCTACGCCGATCTGCTGCGCGTGCGCGAGACCTTGGAGAAGCACTATCACGACATGCAGGACCTGGAATTCACGGTCCAGCAGAACAAGCTGTACATGTTGCAGACACGCAACGGCAAGCGCACCACCGCCGCCAGCCTGAAGATGGCGGTCGATATGGCGCACGAGGGCCTGATCGATCAGGACGAGGCGGTGCGCCGGGTCAATCCGTCGGCGCTCGACCAGTTGCTGCACCCCACGCTGGACCCGAAGGCGCCGCGCACCCTGCTCGCGCGCGGCCTGCCCGCCAGCCCGGGCGCCGCGTCCGGCGCGGTGGTGTTCAATGCCGACGAGGCGGAAAGCCGCGCGCAGAAGGGCGAGGCGATCATCCTGGTGCGCGTCGAGACCAGCCCCGAGGACATCCACGGCATGAACGCCGCCCGCGGCATCCTGACCGCACGCGGCGGCATGACCAGCCACGCCGCGGTGGTCGCGCGCGGCATGGGCCGAGCGTGCGTCGCCGGCGCCAGCGAAATCGCCGTCGATTACAACGCCCAGGTCTTGTATGCCGCGGGCAGGACCGTGCGCGCCGGCGAGATCATCACGCTGGACGGCGCCACGGGCGAGGTGTTCCTCGGCCACGTGGCAATGGTCGAGCCGGCGATGTCCAAGGATTTCGCCACGCTGATGGTGTGGGCCGACAAGGCCCGCCGCATGGGCGTGCGCGCCAACGCGGAAACCCCGCTGGATGCCGAGACCGCCCGCAAGTTCGGCGCCGAGGGCATCGGCCTGTCGCGCACGGAACATATGTTCTTCGATCCGAAGCGCATCAGCGCGGTGCGGCAGATGATCATGGCAAGCGACGAGCACGGCCGCCGCGCCGCCCTGGCGCGTCTGCTGCCATACCAGCGCGACGACTTCCACAAGCTCTTCACCATCATGGCCGGCCTGCCCGTCACCATCCGGCTGCTCGATCCCCCGCTGCACGAATTCCTGCCGCACACCGACGCGGAGATGGAGGAAGTGGCACAGGGCCTCGGCACCGACCTCGAGACGATGCGCCGCCGCGGCGCCGAGCTGGCGGAAGCGAACCCGATGCTGGGCCATCGCGGCTGCCGCCTGGGCATCTCCTATCCGGAAATCTACGAGATGCAGGCGCGCGCGATCTTCGAAGGCGCGCTGGCGGTGGCGAAAGAAACCGGCAAGCCGCCGCATCCGGAGATCATGATCCCGTTGGTCGCCACGCGCCGCGAGCTGGAGATCACCCGCGCGCAGGTGGATCGCGTGGCGGAGCAAGTGTTCTCTGAAGCCGGCCGGCGCATCGAATACAGCGTCGGCACCATGATCGAGCTGCCTCGCGCCGTGCTGGTTGCGGACAAGATCGCCGAGATCGCCGACTTTTTCAGCTTCGGCACCAACGACCTGACGCAGACCGTGTTCGGCCTGTCGCGCGACGACGCCGGCAAGTTCCTGCCGAAATACGTCGAGGCGGGCATTCTTCCGAAGGACCCGTTCGTCTCAATCGACCCCGAAGGCGTCGGCGAAATGATGCGCATCGGCGCGGAAAAGGGCCGATCGGTGAAGAACCACCTGAAGCTCGGCATCTGCGGCGAGCACGGCGGCGATCCGGCATCCATCGCGCTGTGCGAGAAGCTGGGGCTGGATTACGTGTCGTGCAGCCCGTACCGCGTGCCGGTGGCGCGGCTGGCAGCGGCGCAGGCGGCATTGGGCGTCGAAAGTGATCGCACCGCGTGACCGGAGACCACCTCTCCCCTTGCGGGAGAGGTCGAGACGCGCAGCGGCGAGGGTGAGGGGTGATCGGGTCGGCACACTGCACGACAGCCGAGCGCTGACGTGTTGAGGTTCGCCGCATGAACGTGGCGTTGCGCAAGCCGATGACGCTGGAAGAGTTCCTCGGTTGGGAGGAACGCCCGCCAACGCGCTTCGAGTTCGACGGCTTCCACCCGGTCGCAATGACCGGCGGCACGATCGCGCACAACCGCATCATGCGCCGCCTGCATCGCGCGTTGGAGCGCAGGCTCGAAGGCCAGCCCCGCGAGCCGTTCGGACCGGATGTGAAGGTCATCGTCGATAGCCGGGCCCGCTATCCCGACGCGGTCGTGACCTGCACGCCACAGACCGACAGCGCGCAGGTGATCGACAATCCCGTTGTGGTCTTCGAGGTACTCAGCGACAGCACATCGCGCACGGACCGTATCGACAAGGTCCGCGAGTACCAGGCGACGCAATCGATCCTGCGCTACATCATCCTGGAGCAGGACAGCGCCGGTGCAACGGTGTTCGAGCGGCAGGATGCAGGTTGGATGGCGGCCACGTTGACCGAGCGTGATCGTCTGCTCATGCCGGAGATCGGCATCGAGATTCCCCTTGCGGAGCTGTACGCCGATCCACGCCGTCCGGCGGCGCAACCCCACACGCAGCCAGACTGACCGCCCGCCCCTGCACGATCAGGCCGCGAGCATCGTTCGCCGCAAATCCGCGAGTGCCGCGCATAACCTCGATGCGGTCAATCCGCCACGTTGAGATCGCGCATCAGGGCATCGACGCTGTTGAAGCCCGGCAGCTTGCCGTGCCGCGCTTCCTGCATCGCCGCGATCGTTGCCTCGTTCGGGGTGAGCGGGTCGAACGGCGATGCCTTGCCGCGTGCGATGCGGGTCAGCAGCCGGCGAAGGGCATCGGACACGCTCATCCGCATCTCCCGGTCACGCCGCTCCGGCCGGCGGATCAGGCGTCGATCTCGTCGCCGGGCATGGGCGGAACGTCCGGGGCGCGGGCGAGGAACGCCTTCAGGTCCTCCGGGCGGGAATCTCCCGCGCGTCGCTTGAGCAATTCCGCCGCGGTCTCCACGACGCCGATCTTCTGTGCGACGGCGACGGAAATCCATTGGTTGAGCGAGACGCCATCCTCCTTCGCCAGCCGCTCGGCCGCGCGCTTGATCGATTGCGGCAATTTCAGCGGATAAGTGCCCTTGCTCATATCCTACACCTCCTGAGTGCCTCGCCGGGGCGGATCACCTGGATGCCGAATCGTTGGCCGGCCCCGGCGAGGTCTCGCAGATTATGCGTCACCAGCGCCGCGGCGCGACCGTTGATCGCAGTCTCCAGCACCATTTCGTCGCCCGGGTCGCGAAGCTGCGGCCGCCATTTGTAGTGGATTTCGACTGCCTCGGACGCGCTCGCAAGGGCCGACAGGAAGCCTTCGACGCCGGCTTCCGTGGTTGCCATGGCTCGCAATTGCTCCGGTCGCTTCAGCACGTCCTCGTATTCCAAAAACAGCGGGGTGCTGACCAACGGCGTCACGATCCGGTCCGCTACCAGATCGATCAGCCGCGAGCTGGCCCCCAGATTGCTGCGGAGGCCGGCGAACAGAACGGACGTATCCAGCACGGCGCACCACATGGTCGAACGTGAGTGACATCCCATGGGATATCAAGTGGGCGATGGTCCGGTGCGCGATGCGCTTGCCTCACGGCGGCTCGCCCGGCGGTTGCCGAGGCGTGGGCGCAGGTTCCGCCACCTGGGCGAGCAGCGCGGCCAGGTCCAGGGTGTAGCCGAGGCCGGCCGGAGCCGGCGGCGCCGTGAGTGGCGTTGCGCCCAGCGCCCAGGCTGGTTGCTCGGGCTTCGGCGGTGGCGCCCTGGCCGGAGCGTCCGTGGCGCCGAGCAGCGAGGCGAGGTTGGTGGCGAAGGTCCGGGTCTGCGGATGGTCCGGACCGAGCACGCGCTCGCTGCCCTCCAACGCGCGCCGGTAGAGCGGCAATGCCCCCGCCGCGTCCCCCAACGCATGCAGGCAGTAGGCCAGGTTGTGCACGCTCGCGAGCGTGTCGGGATGCTCCTTGCCGAGCACGCGCTCGCGGCTGTCGAGCGCGCGCCGGTAGAGCGGCAATGCCCCCGCAGCGTCGCCCAGCTCGTCCATGCATGCGGCCAGATTGTTCACGCTGGTGAGCGTGGCGGGATGCTCCTTGCCGAGCACGCGCTCGCTGCCCTCCACCGCGCGCCGGTAGAGCGGCAAAGCCCCCGCCGCGTCGCCCAGCGCCTCCATGCATCCGGCCAGATTGTTCACGCTGGTGAGCGTGTCGGGATGCTCCTTGCCGAGCACGCGCTCGCGGCTGTCGAGCGCGCGCCGGTAGAGCGGCAAAGCCCCCGCCGCGTCGCCCAGCGTCTTCATGCATAAGGCCAGATTGTCCACGCTGGAGAGCGTGTGGGGATGCTCCATGCCGAGCACGCGCTCGCGGCTGTGGAGCGCGCGCCGGTAGAGCGGCAAAGCCCCCGCCGCGTCGCCCAGCGCCTGCATGCACACGGCCAGACTGTTCACGCTGGTGAGCGTGTCGGGATGCTCCTTGCCGAGCACGTGCTCCTTGCTGTCGAGCGCGCGCCGGAAGAGCGGCACAGCCCCCGCCGCGTCGCCCAGCGCCCGCATGGTATCGGCCAGATTGTTCACGCTGATGAGCGTGTCGGGATGCTCCTTGCCGAGCACGCGCTCGAAGCTGTCGAGCGCGCGCCGGTGGAGCGGCAAAGCCCCCGCCGCGTCGCCCAGCGCCTCCATGCATGCGGCCAGATTGTTCACGGTGGCGAGCGTGTTGGGGTGGTCCGGGCCGTCCTGCACTTCGTGGCCGTGCAGGATGACCTGCAAGATTGACAGCGCCTTCGCATACTCGCCCCGGTCGTAGAGGCTGCGCGCGACGCGCTCCGCGGCCCGCTGCGTCACCGCGCTGATCGCGCCGCGATGCTGCCTCGCCGCCTCGTAGTGCTGGTACGCGTAGTCCTCAGCCGCCGCCACGGCACCGCGCGAGGCGGCGCATTCGTACAGCTCGCCGGGCAGCTTCTCGTCCGGCCAGTCCAGCGCCGCCTGCCGCAGCCGCCGCCAGAACTCGGCGCCATGCGCCAGCGCCGCGTCACAGGCCTCCCGCCCTGCCTCGTCGCGCGAATCGGCCGGCACATACGGCGCCAGCATCGCGGACAGCAGCTTGCACGCGTAGCGCTGCGCGCCCTGGTCCACCATCGCCAGCCACTCGACCTCGCGCACCAGCGCGTGCACGCGGAACGTCTCGGCGTCGCCGTCCCAGTCCTGGATCATGGAATAGCGGTGCAGCCCCTCGGCGACCGCGTCGCGCACCGTACGCCGTGCCGTCTCGCGGTCCGGCGCGCGCGGCGGACGCACCGAGGCAGCATCGCGCCGCCCGCCCCAAGGCAGCCACGACCGCCGAACCTGCAACGCGGGCAGCGTATCGCCCAGCACCGCGACCTGCCGCGCGCCATCGAGGAACATCGGCAGCGCGATCGGCGCCGACCCGAGCGCCGAACACAACCGCAGCACCGCGCGCGCCTCGGGCGGCAGGTGCCTCAGCGTCATGTGCCAGGTGGTGGCCACCGGCGCCGCATAATGCGTGAAGCCCGGCACCGGCCTGGCCAGCAGCGCCGCAGCCTCCTCCTCGTAGCGGCCGAGATATTTCGCGAACCCGATCCGTTGCGCCGCCATGTACGCCGCCGCCTGCTCCAGCGCGAGCGGCAGGCCTTCCAGGCGCTCGGTCAGCCGGTCGCACGCGGTGCCTTCCGCGCCCTCGGCCGCGCGCGCCGTGCGGGCGCACAGGAAGGCGCGCGACGCCGGCGGCGTCAGCACCGTCAGGTCGATGCGGCGCACCGCGGGCGGAAACGCCGTGTCGCGCGCGGTGATCAGCGTGCGGCAGCCGCGGCTGCGGGGAATCCAGTCATGCGCCGCCGCCGGCTCCGTCACGTTGTCCAGCACCAGCAGGCGCGTCGCGTCGCTGCTCAGCGCCTGCATCACCCGCGCCGCCTTGGCGTCGTGCGGCATCCCGGCCGGCGCCGGCGCGCCCACCACCGCGTCGTACAGTCCGGCGAATTGCAGCATGTAGTCGCGATCGCCCCACACCCAGAGAATCTGCGGATACAGCCGCCGGAACCGGCGTGCGTATTCGCTGACGAGCGTGGTCTTGCCCAGCCCGCCCAGCCCGGTGATCGCCCACGCGAGCGAATCAGGGTCTGCCGAGGGCCCGGGATGCAGCGCCTCGTGCAGCGCGTTCATCTCGGCTTCGCGGCCGGTGAACCAGCGGTTCGGTTCGTGCGGCAGGTGCTGGAATGCGGGCAGCGGTTCCGCCAGCGGCATCGCGCATTCCCGGCGGATATCGGAGAACAGCGCCTGCCAGTCGGCCTCGGACGCGGCCAGAGGGTCGAAGACCGGCGCGTGCAGATGCCGCAGCGGCGGCGGCAGCATCGCGGCGGGCGCGCCTTCCGCCACCAGCGGCAGGACGGCGCGGGCGCCGTAGGTCTCGTATTTCGCCCATTGCGATGCGTGCCAGTGCGGCGTCAGCACCGGCAGCACCAGGCGAGCGGCGTCGGCGCGTGCGGTAATCTCGCGGGGCCAGTCGTCGCCGCGTTGCAGGCGGGCCTGGTCGAACCAGGCGGTAAAGCCGGCGGCTTCCAGGCGGCGATGCAGCGCCTCGGCGCGAGCGCGGTCGGGGGAGGCGTAGCTGATGAACAGCTCCGCCGGCTCGGCCGATCGGGGTGCAGCGTCCGGCGACGGAGGCACGGCGCGACCTCGTGACGGTGGCGCGATGAAACATAGGCCGCGCCCGGTTCGTTGCAACGATGCTGAATTGGCCACCGAGCGGGCAGCGCCGGGTGCGCAAGATAAGGCTGCGCCTCAGACAGTCCGGGGCCCCGCTTCGGCCGATCGCTGGGTACAGCCGGTGCGCTACGTCGGGGCGGAAATCCCCCGGGCATTCCCCCAACTCGGCCGTGCCATGCCGGACGCCTGCATCACGGTGTGGCCGCCTGCCGCTCCGGCAGCCGAACGATGACCGGCTGATAGCCCAGCGCGCACACGAACCGAACCAGATCGGCCGATCGCAGCGTCGTCGATGCGGCGTTGTGCAGTGGATGGAAATTCACCCACTCGCTGTCCAGCATGTCCTGGTCGAGCACGACGTTGACCCGCCGCGCGGTGTCGTTGATCAGCCCGAACGGTGTCACCGATCCGGGGGTCAGTTCCAGGACCTCCTGCAACACATCCGGCCTGGCGAAGGAAAAGCGCGGCGCTTCCAGGACCTTTTCCAGCCGCGCCAGGTCGGCGCGCTTGTCGGCCGGCAGGACGACCAGCCAGATGCCGCCCTTGCGGTCCTTGATGAACAGATTCTTGCAGTGCAGGCCTGGGATCTTGTCGTGCCAGGGGCGGCCTTCCTCGACGGTGAAAAAGGGCGGGTGGGTGACCGTACTGTGCTCGATGCCCAGGCTGTCGAGAAACGCGAAAAGGTCGTCGGGCGTGGCGGGCACAGGACGGAGCTCCCGGTGGTGGCAGTGCAGTGCAGTGCAGTGCATGTCATTGCGGAGCATGCGGCGCCGACGCAATCCCCCGACGAGATTGCTTCGGCCAAGCGGCCTAACAAGAAACTGGGGCCTTCCGTGGCGCGGATGGGAGGCACGCTCGGCGCCCCCAGGTCATGCCGACGAAGGTCGGCATCCACGCCTTTCCTGCGGGCAGCAAGTCGTGGATGCCGACCTTCGTCGGCATGACGGTACGGGCGCGGCCGGCGAGCCAGCCATTTCGCCACTTGGTATGACACACGGGGCACACAATCGAGGGGCGCCGACGCACTCGGCGCGCCGTCGCGCGCCCTACCGCCCCATCCGGCCGAGAAAATCCAACTGCCAGCGCATTTCCTCCACCGCCAGCGGGAAGCTGCCGCCCGGACCCGGCGGCAACACCGCGCCGGGTGCCAGGCGCGCCAGCAGAGTCTGCAACGCCCCCGCCACGCGCATGGAGAACCCGGCTTTCCAGGCCAGGCTGACCAGTCCCTTGGCACTGCGCAGTGCCGCCGCCCGATCCACCACCGCGATCGGCACGCCTGCCGCCACCGCCAACAGCGCCGTAGCCATCCGGGTTTCCCCCTGTCGAGCCGCCTCCAGCACCACCGCCTCGGTCAGCCGGCCGGCACTGTCCAGCGCCCGTGCCTCCACCAGAGCGTGTTCCGTCGAGCGCTCCGGTCGCACCGCCGGCTCGGACGGCACAGTCATCCGCACTGCCAGCTTCATCCGCAGCTCATCACCCAGGACCGGGTCGAGGTCAGTGCGGGCGGCCAGTGCCTCCAGCAGATGTGTCGCAACGATCTCCGCCAGCGCGCGGGCTGCCCGTGGCGGCAGCACCGGGCGATTCACCAGCGGCTCATGCCATTCCACATGCTGCACGGCGCGAGCGATCAGCGAGTCCAGCATGGTCTCCCGGATATGCGCCGAGCGGTTGCACAGCAGCGCCCGGATCGCCTCGTTGTCCGTTGTGGTCGCGATAACATCCGAGACGGGATCTTCGATGTTCGCGCGCTCGGCGACGGCGCGCAGGATAGCGGGCGATGGCATCGCGGCAAGCAAGGACAGCAGGTCCTGGGTGCCCAGCAGCGGCGAGAAGCGGATGACCGGCTCGCTCACCATCACCGCCGGGTCCTGCGCCAGGGTCAGGATCAACTCGCGCGGTGCGCGCGGCATGTCCTTCACGGCCTCGGCGACCGCGGCACGCACACGCAACGCCTCGTCCGCGACCAAGGCTGTCAACGTCGCCAGGGTTTGTTGTTGCAGCCGCGCCTGCGCTTCGCCGGCCAGGCTGGGCAGCAGGCCGGCAAGCTTGCGGGCCAGCAGAACGCGGACGCGTTCGTCCCGGTCGCGCGCCAACGCCTCATTCGCCGCGGGCGGCGCATGCGGGTTCAATGCCAGTGCGGCACGCACCGTCACCGATGGATCGGCGGCGAGTTCACGCAGCACGTCGGGCCGGGTCGCGGCGTCGGCGCCGCGCCGCACCCGGGTGGCTTCATCCGGGGATAGGGTATCGGGGCTCATGCATCTCGCAATCCTCCGGCGCCACGCGCCAGTGACCGCGCCCTTCGTGTTTCACTTCGTACATCGCCATGTCGGCGCGCCGCATCACGCTGTCGATCGATTCCCGGCTGCCGGCGCGCCGCGTGGCGATGCCGATGGAAAAGCCGAGCTGCGGCACTTCGTGTGCGACGATCTCACCCAGCTCGCGTGGTGCCTGGGTGCGCAATTGCTCGGCGCGTTCCGCGGCGGTGAGGTGGTCGGTGCCGTTCAGCCACACGGCGAACTCGTCGCCGCCCAGCCGCGCCACCAGGTCGCTCGGGCGTACCACCTTGCGCAGCAGCGCTGCGGTGTACTGCAGCACCTGGTCGCCCATGTCATGGCCGAGCCGGTCGTTCACCGACTTGAAATGATCCAGGTCGGCGAACAGCAGGGTGCCAGGCAGTTCCTCGCGGTCCAGGCGCTCGGCATGGCGGGCGATTTCCTCCAGGAACGCACGGCGGTTCAACAGGCCGGTCAGCGGGTCGGTGCGCGCTTGCAGCACCATCTCGCGCTGAAGCGCCTCATGCTCCAGGACGAAGCGGATCAGGTTGGCGGCCGAAGCGGCGAGCAGGCGCTCCTCGCCGTCCCAGGCGCGGGCGCCGGCGGTGCGCCACAGCGCCAGCCCGGCACGTTCGCCGAAGCGGGTCTGGCAGGCGGCGACCAGCACCTGCCGGCCATCCTCCGCCGTGATCTGCGCCGGGCCAGGCCAGCGGCGGGTCAGCAACGATGCGCCAACCGCCAGCACGGCTTCCCCGCCGCCGCCGGCCTGGTGCGGCATCGACGGCGTGGGCGGGTCCGGGTCCGCGGGCATCGAAATGACCGCGGCGCCTTCCGCGCCCATGGCATTCATCAGCGCGTCGAGCGCCCCGCGCATCATGCCGGGCGCCAGCACCTCCCGCCCCATGCGCCAGAGGATGTGGTCCAGCACCTCGCCCCGGCGCAGCGACGCGGCGACCTGCGCCTCGTAGCCGTCTTGCTCGGTCACATCGATGCCGAAGCCGCGCACGCCGACAATGCGGCCGTCCGCGTCACGCAATGGCGCCACGGCGAAGGACAGGCATGCGGTGGTGCCATCGGCGCGTTTCAGCCAGGCGACGCGATGCCGCAGTATGGCGGTGGTGTGGAACGGATTGAACCCGCCGCCGCCGTCGCTGCCGTCGGCCAGCAGCAGCTCCGCCGGCTGGCCGACCAGCGTGGCCGAGGACCAGCCGAGCGCGGGATCGGGGATGACGAAGGTGAAGCGGCCCCATTCGTCGGTTTCGAACGCCAGGTCGGCGGCCAGGGTCACCAGTTCCCGCCAGCGCTGGCGGCTGTCGAGCAGGGCGCCACGCAGGGCGTCGCCGGCAGCCCGGACGGCCGGGGGTTCCTCGGCAATACCTGGCCGGGTCGGGGTGATGGTCTCAGTCATCGGCGGCGTCCCGCTGCTTTCGGCGGTATTGGCGCACAATTCCCCTAACGAACCGTTTCCAAATGGAAAATCTCTGCTCCCGCGTGGGTGTGGGCCACGGCGCGAGATCGTTCTCTCCTTCCCCTTGAGGACCCCCTTGGGGGGGAGCAATGCGTCCAGCCGCGACACCTCGGCAGTAAGCACCCTCCCGCTATCCTCCATCCACGGGCGGAGGGGGCAACCCCTCAAACTTCAGGCTTCGGCTACGCTCGCAGGCGCTGCACGCACGCCGCCACCGCATCGTAGGGCAACGCCAGCGCCTCTCTGATCCACCAGTAAGCCCACCACGGGCCGGCGCGGACCCAGGGCGGACCGGCCGCGCGTGCGGACACGCCGAACATCCGCAGCAGCATCACGCAGCGCGCCAGATGGAACGCGCTGCTGGCGACGAACACCGTGTCGGTCAGCTCGCGCGACCGCAGGATGCGGGCTACGGCCCGGGCAGAGGACAACGTGTCGGTGCCGCTTTCGTCCAGAAGAATGCGCTCCGCCGCCACGCCATGCTGCAGCAGCAGACCGCGCATCACCGACGCCTCCGACGGTCCGAACCGCCCCACCGCGCCGGTCGGCACGAACACCGGCGCGGCGAAGCGGGCAGCAAATGCGGCGGCGGCCTCCACGCGGCGGCGCAGGGTGGCGCTCGGCCGGCCGCCCGGGCGCACCGCCGCGCCGAAGATCACCACCACCGCATCCGCGGTGCTCAGGTCCGCCGTACGTTCCAGAATAGCGGGAAACCCTCCGGCACGCCGGTGATGTCGGGACGATACGCCGTCGGCAGATGCGCCAGGCCGACCGGCCAGTACGGCACGTCCTCGAACGCCTGTGTCTGGATCTCCACGCCGATCTTCTTCTGCGCCGCGAGGTCCGGGGCGTTGAACCAATCGGTGCGGAGTTCCTCGATCTTCGGCATGGTGGGCCAGCCGAACCACGCCTGCTTGCCGTTGCCGCGCAGCGGCAGGTCGGCGGCGGGCGTCATGAAATCCAACCCGGAGAATCCGGTGTTGAACACGTTCCAGCCGCCGTCCGCTGGTGCCTTCATGCTGGAGCGGCGCTGCACCACGGTGCCCCAGTCGGTCGCCTGGTAATCCACGTTGAAGCCGACGCGCTTCAGCACGTCGTTGGACACGTCGCCGATCGCCTTCAGGATCGGATAGTCGGTAGCAACCATCAGCACGATCTTCTCGCCCTTGTAGCCAGCGGCGGCCAACGCCTTTTTCACCGCCGCGTCGTCGCGCTTACCGGTCAGCGCCGACATGCCGGCGTTGCTGGCGAGCGGGGAGATCGGCGGGAAGAAGCCCACCGGCACCTCCCACAGCGATTTGTCGGTGCCCATCATCGCGGTCATGAACTCGGCCTGGTCGATCGCTCCCCACAACGCGCGGCGGATCGCCGGGTTGTCGAACGGCGGAAACAGGTGGTTGGGCCGCAGCATCATGGCGGTGCCGGTGGGGTCGCTGACCTCGGTCTTGATGTGCACGCGCTTCAGCAGCGGCAGCAGGTCGGCGGTGGGGTTCTCCCACCAGTCCATCTCACCCGCCTGCAACGCGCCGGCGGCGGTGGAGGGATCGGGCGTGACGTGCCACTCGACGCGGTCGAAATGCACGATCTTGGGGCCGGCGGTGAAGCTGGCCACGCCGGATGTCAGCGGCTTGTACTTGTCGAAGCGTTCATAGACATACAGCGAGCCGGACACGCGCTCCTTCGCGGAAAAGCGGTACGGGCCGCTGCCGACCATCTCGGTGACCTGCTTGAACGGATCGGTGCTGGCGAGACGTTCCGGCATGATGGCGCACATGTTGGAGGCAGCGTGGCCGAGCGCATCCGGCAGCAGCGCGAAGGGCTGCTTCAGGCGGAACATGATGGTCTTGTCGTCCGGGGCCGAGAGCTCGTCGGTGCGCTGCATCAGCGCCTGGCCGAAGGCGTCGCGCGCGGCCCAGCGCTTGATCGAGGCGACGCAGTCGCGCGCCAGCACCTTCGATCCGTCGTGGAACATCAGGCCGTCGCGCAGCGCGAGCTTCCAGGTCTTGCCGTCGTTTTCCATGGTGTGGCCGGCGACCATCTGCGGCGTGGTCTTGAAGCCGTATTTCTTGCCGGCCTGGCCGTACAACGTGTCGAAGATCATGAAGCCGTGGTTGCGGGTGACATAGGCGGTGGTCCAGATCGGATCGAGCACCGCCAGATCGGATTGCGGGATGAATTTCAGCAGCCGCTGGTTCGCCGCACGACCGATCGCGGGCAGCGCAAGTGAGGCGGCCCCCGCCGCCAGGAAGGTCCGACGTCGCATGTTATCTGTCTCCCAGGTTTCCTTCGCGGTGTCCCGCCGTCTGGGCGGAACGGCCAGAGGGCACGGTAACGCGAGGATTGGCGGTGCCCAACGGGGTTCGGCGGGTTGTTCTACGGGGGTGGCGTTAAATTGCTGTCAGGAATGGAAGTTGAAAGTGGCCGCGGCAGCCCACCTCGTCATGCCGACGCAGGTCGGCATGACGATGGCGGCTGTGGCGTTTCATCCTGGCGTCAGACGCGGTGCACGTTCCAGAAGATCACGAACCCGTCGCGCACGCCGGCAATGTCCTTGCGGAACGCGGTGGGCAGGTTGGCCAGGCCGATCGGGTAGTAGGGCACGGACTGGAACGCCTCGCGCTGCATCGCCGCCCCGATCTTCTTCTGCGCGGCGAGGTCCGGGGCATCGAACCAGGCGTTGCGCAATTGCTCGATCTTCGGGTCGTCGGGCCAGCCGAACCAAGCGTTCCTGCCGTTGCCGCGCAATGGCAGGTGGCTGGCCGGGGTTGAGAAATCGAGGCCAGAGAAGCCGGTGCAAAACATGTTCCAGCCGCCGTCCGCCGGCGGCTTGGTCAGGGAGCGGCGCTGCACCACCATGCCCCAATCGGTGGTCTGATAGTCCACGTTCATGCCGACGCGCTTCAACATGTCGTAGGCAACGTCGCTCATCGCCTTGTTCTGCGGCTGGTCCGAGGGCGACATAAACACCACTTTTTCGCCCTGGTAGCCGGCCTTCTCCAGGGCGGTGTTCACCGCGGCATAGTCCGGCTTGCCGGTCAGCGCCGACATGCCGGCATTGCTCGCCAGCGGCGAGGCGGGCGGGAAGAAGCCGCACGGCACTGACCACAGCGAGGTGTCATCGCCCTGAGCGGCGATCATGAATTCCTTCTGATCGATTGCGCCCAGCAGCGCGCGGCGCACCGCGGGCTTGTCGAACGGCGGGTACAGATGGTTGGGCCGCAGGAGGAACGGCGTGCCGGTGGGATCCGTCACCGGCGTGTGGATACCGTGCTTCTGCATCAGCGGCAGCAGCTCGGCGATCGGGTTCTCCCACCAGTCCATTTCGCCAGCCTGCAGCGCGGCGGCCTTGGTCGCGGGATCGGGCTGCACGTGCCATTCGACGCGGTCGAAATGCACGATCTTCGGGCCGGAGGTGAAGCTGGGGTCGCCGTCGTGGCGCGGCTTGTAGCCGGCGAAGCGCTCATAAACGAACAGCGAACCTTGCACGCGCTCGTCGGGCTTGAAGCGGTAGGGGCCGCTGCCAATGGTCTCGGTGATCGCCTTGAACGGGTCGGTCTGCGCGACATGTTCTGGCATGATGGCGCACATGTTCGACGCGCCGTGGCACAGCGCGTCCGGCAGCAGCGGGAATGGCTGCTTGAGGCGGAACATGATCGTCTTGTCGTCCGGCGCGGAGATCTCGTCGGTGCGCTGCATCAGCGCCTGGCCGAACGCGTCGCGCGCGCCCCAGCGCTTGACCGACGCCACGCAGTCGCGCGCCAGCACCTTGTCGCCGTTGTGGAACATCAGCCCGTCCCGCAACGTCAGCTTCCAGGTCTTGCCGCCGTCCTCGATGCTGTGGCCGGCGATCATTTGTGGCGTCGGCTTGAAGCCGTTCTTCTGGCCGCTTTGTCCGTATAGCGTGTCGTAGATCATGTAGGCGTGGTTGCGGGTCACGTAGGCCGTGGTCCAGACCGGATCGACGATCGCGAGGTCGGACTGCGGGATGAATTTCAGCACGCGCTGCTTTTGCGCGAGCGCGATGGCAGGCAGCGCAAGAGAGGCGGCCCCCGCCGCCAGGAGGGTCCGTCGTCGCATTTATATGTCTCCCGTGAGTGTCCCTGACCCCTCTCGCCGCCGATGCGGGATGCGGGGTAGGTTGAGCCTATCGCGGGCGACGCCCGGACCCCAAGGAATTTGGAGGCAATGGCATGCGATTGTTGTCGGAGGCCGCGGTGCGGCAATACCAGGAGCAAGGCTACTACGCGCCGGTCCGCGCGATATCCATGGCGGAGGCCGCGGCCCTGCGCACGCACCTGGAAACCCACGAGGCCGGTGCCGGCCGCCTGGCCGGGCCGCTCCGCCAGAAATCCCATCTGCTGTTCACCTGGCTGAACGAGCTCATCCGCCACGACCGTATCCTCGACGCGGTGGAGGACCTGATCGGCCCGGACATCCTGTGCTGGGGCAGCAGCTTCTTCATCAAGGAGCCACGCAACACCGCGTATGTGTCATGGCACCAGGATTCCACCTACTGGGGGTTGGACCCGGCCGATGTGGTCACCGCGTGGATCGCATTCTCCGACAGCACGTTGGAGAATGGGGCGATGCGTGTCATCCCCGGCAGCCACAAGCTGGACCAGGTGCCGCACCGCGACACCTTCGAGCCCGAGAACCTGCTGTCGCGCGGCCAGGAGATCATGGTCGATGTGAACGAGCGCGAGGCGGTGGCGCTGCCGCTGCAAGCGGGGGAGATGTCGCTGCACCACGTGCGGCTGATCCACGGCTCCGAGCCGAACCCGTCCGGCACGCGGCGCATCGGCTACGCGATCCGCTACGTGCCGACCTATGTGCGCCAGGTCGCGGGAGCGCACGACACGGCGACGCTGGTACGCGGCGTGGACCGGTTCGAGAATTTCGAGGAAGAGCAGCGGCCGGACGCGGATTGCTCGCCGGCAGCGCTGGCGTACCACGCGGCGGTCACCGGCGCACACGCGCAGATTCTAATGCGCGGGACGGGGCGGGAGATGCGGGCGTAGGCGATCCCCGTCATGGCCGGGCTGACCCGGCCATCTACCCCCGCTCTCTCGTGCGAAGATGGCCCGGTCAAGCCCCATGCGCATCCGGCCAGGCGGGCGGGCGGCGATGCCGGTGCTGTTGTGTCATGGCCGGGCTGACCCGTTACACCCAGCCCGAGCCGGAGCTGCGCCTGCTGATCCAGCCGCTCAAGCTCAGTTTGCCACCCCCGCGGACCACCGCGCTCACCGGCCCAATCAAGCCGTTGTAGTGCAGACCTGCCCGGCTAAGCCGTCCTCCTTTCTGACACCTGGTATTACTCATCAGCCGGCAAGTAAGGCGACACTGCCCACAGTCTCATGACCGGGCCATGCCCACGGGCTTGACCCGAGGGTTGGCCCGGTCACCCACGTCTTTCCTTCGTGTTGCACGGCAAAGTCGTGGGTGGCCGGCCGGAGCCTGTCCTCGGGCGCGCCTTTGGCGCGACCCGTGGGCCGGCCATGACACATTACTAATCGTCGCCCAACTTGCCGACTGCTGAGTAAGCGGACCTCATTCCCGCCTGCGGGAGAGGCCCCCATTTTATTTCATAGAAACGACACCGGATCGACATCGACTTCGACCCGACCGCCGCGCGGCACCGGCACCTTGGCCAGCCACTCCCGCAGGATCGGCTGCACCGCCACGTCACGCCGCGTCTTCAGCAGCAGCCGCCGGCGGTGGCGGCCGCGCAGGATCGCCAGTGGGGCGGGCGCCGGACCCAACACCTCCATCCCCTCGCCGCGTGGCGCCGCGCGCCCCAGTTCTCGTGCCAGAACGTCCGCTGCCGCCGCGGAATCGGCGCTGACGATCAGTGCCGCAAGGCGGCCGTACGGAGGCCAGTGGCCGGGGCGCCGCTGCAACGCCTCGCTGGCCATGAACTCCCCCAGATCGCCGGACACCAGCGCCTGCATCACCGGGTGCTCCGGCGAGAACGTCTGCAGCAGCACGCGCCCCGGCGCCTCGGCACGGCCGGCACGGCCGGCGACCTGGTGCAGAAGCTGCACCGTCCGCTCCGCGGCGCGAAGATCGCCGCCGGTAAGGCCCAGGTCCGCATCGACGACGCCGACCAGGGTCAGATGCGGGAAATGCCAGCCCTTGGCGACGATCTGCGTGCCGATGATCAGATCCACCTCACGCGCGGCGATGGCGCGTGATGCCTCGGCCGCGGCGTTCGGACCGGGCATCGTGTCGCTCGCCATCACCAGGCGGCGGGCGTCGGGGAAAAGCTGCGCGGCCTCCTCGGTGATGCGCTCCACGCCGGGACCGACGGGGGTCAGGCTGTTGGCGGCGCCACAGGCCGGGCATTCGGGCGGGATGGTGACGGAATGGCCGCAATGGTGGCATTGCAGCTCGTTGCGCGTGCGATGCTCCACCAGCCAGGCGGTGCAGTTCGGGCACTGCATGCGGTGGCCGCAATGCCGGCACAGCGTCAGCGGCGCATACCCCCGGCGGTTCAGGAACAACATCGCTTGTTCACCACGCGCCAGCGTGTCGCGCACGGCCTGGATCAGCGGCGGCGCCAGGAAATGGCCGCGCGCCGGCGGCGTCGCGCGCAGGTCGATCGCCGCGACTTCCGGCAGCACCGCGCCGCCGTGCCGGGTCGGCAGAGTGATGCGGGCGTAGCGGCCGGCCTCCACGTTCGCCACCGTCTCCAGACTGGGCGTGGCGGACACCAGTACCGCCGGCGCCGCACAGAATCGCGCGCGGACCACCGCCATGTCGCGCGCGTGATAGACGACGCCTTCCTCCTGCTTGAACGCCGTCTCGTGTTCTTCATCCACCACGATCAGCCCCAGGTCGGGGAACGGCAGGAACAATGCGGAGCGAGCGCCGACCACCACCGGCGCCTTGCCCTCGGCCACCGCACGCCACGTCGTCCGCCGCACGCGCGTTCCCAGGTCCGAGTGCCAGACCGCCGGCGCCACGCCGAAGCGGTGCTCGAAGCGTTCGAGCCATTGCGAGGACAACGCGATCTCCGGCAGCAGCACCAGCACCTGGCGATGCTGCCGCAGTGCCTCCGCGACGGCTTCCAGATAGACCTCGGTTTTGCCCGACCCGGTGACGCCATCCAGCAACGTCACGGAAAACGCCCGGGCGGCGACCGCGTGTCGGAGGGCCGCAGCGGCGGCCTCCTGGTCCGGCGACAGCATGCTGCCGGGATGCGCGGGGTCCGGGATTGCGAATGGCGCTTGTTCTGGCAGCAGTTCCGGCACCAGCAGCCCGCCATCCGCCATGCCGCGGATCACGCCGGCGCCGACCGCAGCCTCCCGCGCCAGCTCCGCAGTCCCGCGCGGCTCGGCGTCCGCCAGCACGTCCAGCACCCGCCGTCGCCCGTCGTTCAGCCGCGCATTGTCCGGCAGCGGATCGGCGCGGCGCCAGCCGGTCGCCGGCGTGCGTGGCGCAGGCACAACCCGCAGCGCCATCGCCATCACCTCACCGGGTGTGGCCAGCGTATAGGCCGCCATCCAGTCGATGAAATGCCGCAGCGCCGGCCGCATCGGCGGCGCATCGACCTTGGCGATCAGCGGTTTCAGCTTGCGGTCGGGCACCTCCTGGTCGGGCGGCGCGCCTGCCCCCGGGCGCTCCTCCCGGGGGTCCCAGACGACACCCAGCTCCTCCCGCGAATTCAGCGGCGCCAGCACAACATCGCCCGGTTGCGCGTCGAGCTCCGCCGGCACACGGTAGTCGAACGGCCCGGGCAGCGGGTACGGCAGCAGCACCGGCACCCGCCGCACCGCGGCCTGGCTTCGCGATGGGGCTTGGCTTCGCGGTAGGGCGTGGCTTTCCCCCGCGGTGTTGCTTCGCATTGGCGCGCTGCTTCGCTTTGGATCGCCTGCATCCATCCTATATGATCCGCACGTCCCCACGCGTCTGATCCCCCGGCGTAGCCGCAAAACGGAGCGATGGCATGAAGTTCTTTGTCGATACCGCCGACACGGCGGAAATCCGTTCGCTGGCAGCCAGCGGATTGCTCGACGGCGTCACCACCAACCCGTCCCTTATCGCAAAGACAGGTAAAAAATTCCTCGACGTCCTGGCAGAAATTTGCGCCACGGTGCCGGGACCGGTCAGCGCCGAGGTCGCCGCTACCGAGTACGACGGCATGCTGGCCGAGGCCCGCGTGCTGCGCCAGGTCGCCAAGAACGTCACCATCAAGGTGCCGCTCACGCCGGACGGACTGCGCGCCTGCCGCCATTTGTCGGAAGACGGCACGATGGTCAACGTGACCCTGTGCTTCTCTGCCGCGCAGGCGATTCTGGCGGCGAAAGCGGGCGCCACGTTCGTCAGCCCGTTCGTCGGCCGGCTGGACGATATCGGCGAGCACGGCATGGGGCTGATCGCCGACATCGTGCAGATCTATCGCAACTATCCCGCCTTCAGGACCGAGGTGCTGGTCGCCTCGGTGCGCAGCCCGATGCACGTGGTGGAGGCGGGCAAGATCGGCGCCCATGTCGCCACCCTGCCGCCGCCGGTCCTGCGTTCCCTGTTCAATCACCCGCTGACCGACAAGGGCCTGGCCGCGTTCCTCGCCGACTGGGCGAAGACCGGCCAGAAGATCGTATGAGGATGAGGGCGCACAAGGCTCCCCCTCCCCTTGAGGGCTTGGACCGCGAAGTGGACCAAGGCTGGGGGGAGGGGGAGCCTTGTGCGCCAACCCCGCCGTCCGGTCTCGCATGACCCACCCTCTGCCGCAGCCCGACGGACCCGACGCGGCACTCGTTGCGGCGTTCCTGCGCGCCAACCCCGCATGGCTGGCCGACAACCCGGAGCTTTACCGTGTGCTGGCACCACCCCGCCGGGTGCACGGCGAACAACTCGCCGACCACATGGCGGCGATGGTGCACGCCGAGCGCGCGCACTCCGCGGCGATGGCCGAGCGCGCCGACAACGTCCTGGCCGCCGGCCGCGCCGCCGCCGGCCTGGCCGCGCGCGTGCACGAGGCGGTGCTGGCGCTGCTGCGTTCGCGCGATCCGGTCGATTGCGTCAGCCACGAAATGCCGGGGATTCTGGGCGTGGATGCGGTGCATCTGTGCGTCGAGGCACCGCAAGCCGGTACCCGCCGCCTGCCGGCCGGGACGGTAACGCGTCTGCTCGGCGGCCGGCAGGTGTTGTTCCGCGACGTCGCCACCGACGAACGGCTGCTGCACGCCGAAGCTGCCGGCCTGGCGGGTCACGATGCACTGGCGCTGGTGCCCGGCCAAGGTCCCCCGGCGTTGCTCGCGCTGCTGGCCCGCGATCCGCACGCGTTGGATCCGGCGCAGGGGGCCGGAGCGCTGGCGTTCCTCGGTCGCGCGGTCGCCGCCGCGTTGGGGCGGTAGGGTGACGCAACCCCCCGATGTCATGGCCCCAGTGTCATGGCCCCAGTGTCATTGCGAGTTGCCCACCGGCAGGGAAGCCGACCCGCCCTGGATAAAACGGTGCCATTCTGTCATTGCGAGGCCACTTGGCCGAAGCAATCTCGTTCGGGATGAGCCGCTGCTTATCATGACCGAGATTGCTTCGGCCAAGCAGCCTCGCAATGACAGAATGGCCCGGGCCATCTTCTTGTTAGGAGCGCAGCGACGAAGCAACCTCGTTCGTGGCGAGGCAAGGAACGCTCATCACGAACGAGGTTGCTTCGTCCCCCCTCCCCTTGAGGGAGGGGGGAACCTACGTCAAGCCGCCGACGCCGTTTCATCCAGGGCGGGTCGGCCGAAGGCCGGTGGCAACTCGCAATGGCAGACGCACACGGGGCCACGCGCGCATGAACGCTGAGGCGGCCCGCGGCGCCTTCCTCCAATGGCTCGGCCAGGAGCGGCGTGCCTCCCCGCACACCGTGGAAGCGTATGGTGCCGACCTTGCGGCGTTCCTCGGCTTCCTCACCAACCATCTCGGCGCCGAACCGGACCTGCCGGCGCTCGCATCGCTCCGCTCCGCCGACATCCGCGCCTGGCTGGCGGCCGAGGCGGCCGACGGCGCCGGCAACGCCACCCGCGCTCGGCACCTCGCCGCGGTCCGCACCTTCTTCCGCTGGCTGGCCCGCCGCCACGCCACCGACAACCCCGCCGTCCGCCTGATCGCCACGCCTCGGGCCAAGCGCCCCCTGCCGCGTGCGCTGGCGCCCGACCAGGCCCGCACAGTCGCCGAAGACGTCGGCGAGGCCTCCGACTCCGCCGTGATCCAGGCCCGCGACGAGGCATTGTTCACCCTGCTGTATGGCTGCGGCCTGCGCATCGCCGAGGCGTTGGCGCTGGACGTGCGCGACGCCCCGCTGGCCGGCAGCGACGCCATGCTGCGGGTCGTCGGCAAAGGCTCGAAGGAACGGATCGTGCCGGTGCTTCCCGCGGTGCGCGAGGCCGTTGCGGCCTGGCTTGCCCTGCACCCCAACCGCCAGCCGGATGCGCCGCTGTTCGTTGGCGTGCGCGGCGGACGCCTGGACCCGGCGGTCGCACAACGCACGTTGCGGCAGTTCCGTCGGCTACGCGGTCTGCCAGAACATGCGACACCGCACGCGCTGCGCCACTCCTTCGCCACGCATCTGCTGGATGGAGGCGCGGATCTGCGTTCCATCCAGGACCTGCTGGGGCATGCAAGCCTGTCCACCACACAACGCTACACCAGCGTGGAAACGACACGTTTGATGGAGGTCTGGCGGAAGGCGCATCCGCGCGCATCGTAAGCCGGTACTTTCACCGCAAATGGAAGGCCGAGGATTTGAGGTCCCCCCTCCCCTTGAGGGCTTGGGCCGCGAAGCGGACCAAGGCCAGGGGGAGGGGTGCGTACATCCGCGGAACCTCGGATGTACGCACCCCTCC
>DASXFW010000308.1:0-13330 GCA_036489395.1 Acetobacteraceae bacterium
ATACGACCGTACGCAAGATTCACCACAAAGACACAAAGACACGAAGCCGTGGCAGCCGCGCACTCTCAGCCACACGGCGGGCATCGCCGGGGCTTGACCAAGCTTCGTGTCTTTGTGTCTTTGTGGTGAATCTTATAGCAGGTCGAGTTGGGCGCAGACGTTGCGGGATCTTGCAGGGTCCGTGCGCGTGGCCGCGGCGGGTGTTTTGGTTGCGGCTATCGGCCGCGCTGCGTGTTCGGCGTGCATCGCCTTTCCTGATCTGCGTAAAAGCTTTCTTGCTTCGGCCCGGCCGCACCGCGCGGCCTGGGGAGGGCTGCATGGGACACATCCGGCCCTGGCCGCATGATTTCACGCTACAGGGGCCGCTGCCGGCTCATGCCATCATGATCGATCGCCGCGCACTCGGAGTGCTCATCCGCCCGCGAACCACCGACCACTCCGGCCGTCGCAACGAGACGAAAGAGCAACATGACCTCGCTTCCGACCCTGCCCGACCTGTTGCGGAACGACCTGGACGTTGTCTTCGTCGGCATCAACCCGTCGCTGTATTCCGTCGCGCAGGGCCACTACTTCGCGCGCCGCACCAACCGGTTCTGGCCGTGCTTCTCACGCTCCAGCCTCAGCGAACCGGTCCGCCGGGCGATGGGATTGGCACACCTGGAACCCATCCACGACCGATCCCTGATGCAACACGGCTTTGGCTTCACCGATGTTGCGAAACGCCCATCCGCGCGCGCCAGCGACCTGACGCCAGCGGAGTTCGCGGCCGGGATCGACGATCTGCTGGCCAAGCTGCGGCGTTATTCACCGCGTGTAGCCTGCTTCCACGGCTTGATGGGCTATCGGTTCGTCCACCGCGCCATCGCCCCGGACGCGCCGCCGCCGGTGCTGGGATTGCAGCAGGCAATGCTTGGTCCCACGCATGTGTTCGTCGTGCCAAATCCAAGCCCGGCGAATGCGCATTTCACGCCAGCGGAGCAAACCGCGTGGTACGACCGGCTGGCCGAATACATTACGATCGGTGATACCAACGACCCGAGGTTCTGACCTGTGTCATGGCCAGCGAAGCCCGGCCATGACACGAAGCGTCAACGCCAGGCGCCGCTGGTAATGCTGCTGACGGTGCATTTCGGGGGCATTCGGATGGCACGAATCAGAACGGCGGGGCCAGCCATGCTCTGGCCCCGTTCGTTCGTTATGTGTAACAGGATTGGCAGCCTGAAACAGCCGGCGGTCCGGTTGGCGGACCAGTGCCGGGACGGGCGATTTTCCGCCACGGCGTTGGCGACACGCGACGCTGAGTGCCGACGGGCGCCAATCTGTGTGAAGCACCACGGATTTTCGCGATGCAATGCGGTGAGAGCGCCGGTGCGTTTGGTTCGGCCGCGGTGGCCGGGCCGGTCAGGCCAGGCACGATCCCGAGCGCTTCAAGCTGCGACAACACGTCCGGATCGACGTCGGACTGGCGAAGCTTCTCCAGCAGTGCCGTGCGCGCATGCGACAGGTCCAGGCGCTCCGGCGCGGCGTCACGGCCGCGGCGCATGCGAGCGGTCGCATGGTCTGACTGGCTGCGGATCGGGGCGGTTGGCGCTGCCGCAGCATCCCGCGGCGAGGCGGGCCGGCCAGCGTGGTGCGAGGTGGGCCGTCGCGTGACAAGCTGCTGCGCGGCCTGGAATTGCTCCAGCAGGAACACGATGACCAGGGCGATGAGGTAGGCGAGCCACTCGGGCATCAGGTCGGCCGAATCCGGGTCTTCCCGATCTGGATCGGGGGAATAGGCTTCGGCCGGAGCGGTGTTCAGGTTGCCCATAACGGACGGCTATATACGGCAAGCGGTGAGGCGTGTCAAGAATAATAACACGATTTGGTTAGTGTCGATTTGGCGGCCGACACCGATGGCCGCGGGCATTGCCGCTGCGTGTCATCGGACCCCCACGACTTGTCAGTGCGTCCAGTTCTCGATCCGGCCGTACTTGAAATTGTCGGCGTAAGCCTTCGGCTTGACCCGCCGAGGCTGCGCCAGCTCCAGATCGAACGCGATCCCGTTCCGCTCGGCGTACGCCACCGCCTCGTCCCGCGTGGCAAAGGTCAGCTTCACTTGGTCCTGCGTGTCGCCGCCGCCGATCCAGCCCATCAGCGGGTCCGGCCGCCGCGGTGCCGACGGCTCGAACTCCAGCACCCACTCGAGGGTCGCCGCCCAGCCGGATTGCATGGCGTTCTTCGGCGGCTGGTAGATGCGGGCACGCATGCGGCTCTCCATCTGCTGGTCGGGGCGGCCGGATTCGAACCGGCGGCCTCGTGTACCCAAAACACGCGCGCTAACCAGGCTGCGCCACGCCCCGTTCACCAGGCCGGGAACCTATGGGCGCCGCCTCCCGGGTGCAAGGTGTTCCCGGGCCGCAATGCGCCGTTCAGCCCGCGTTGTGGAAAATCCGCTGCTCCACCTTGTCGCCCACTACGATGTTGAGCTTCGCCGTGCTGCCGCCGGCCAGCTCCAGCGTGGCCAGCACCGGGCCGTGGCTGGGGATGATCGCCAGGCTTTGCGGCACGGTGTTCTCCGCAATCGCACGGATCGTCCCATCGGCGTTGATGAACACCATGTCCAGCGGCACCAGCGTGTTCTCCATCCACATCGGCGACTCCCGCGCCGTGTCCCACACGAACAGCATGCCGCCGTCGGGGGGCACGCTTTGGCGGAACATCTCGCCGACGCGTTGCTGGGCTTCGGTGGTCGCCATCTCCACCTGGAATTTATGGCGCTTGCCGTCCTTGGTGACGATCGTCAGTGGTTCCTTCGGCAGCGCCGGCTGCGCCTTGGTCGGCTCATCGGCGAGGGCGCGGGCAATCGGCAGGGCAAGGAGAACGGCGAGCAGGGGACGGCGTCGCATGGTGGGATCGGGCCTCCGGTGACGGCGAGAGGGGCTAGCACACAGGTGGGACCGCCCGCCAGATTCGCCACGTTAATCAAGGGCAATCGGGCGAATGGAGGCAAGGCCGGGGCTTGACCCAAGGGCCGGAGGTCCAGCAGGCAAAGCCTCCTGGCCGGTTTCAGCGCGCAGCCCTGACCCTTCCTTCCCCCGATGGCCCTGCGTTAATCCTTTGGTAGCCCATACGGGCGCCTAATGCGCCTCGCCGACAGCAGCGGGGGACGCACATGCCGATTACCGCGGAGCGCACGGTGTTCGCCGAAGTCGTCCGCATCGTCCGCGACGTACTGGGTGACTCCGGCGTGGAACTGACGCCGAACACCACCGCCGATGACGTGCCCGGCTGGGATTCGATGGCGCACATCACGCTGATCGTCGAAGCCGAGTGCCGTTTCGGCGTCCAGTTCCAGATCGCCGAGATCGAGGGCCTGCACAATCTCGGCGAACTGGTGCAGGCGATCGAATCGAAACATCCTCGGGTCGCCGCCTGAGCGCCTTCGCGTGCTATTCAATTCATACGTGTTCATCGCGGCATTCCTGCCGTTGACGCTGGGCGGCTTCGCGCTGGCCGGCCGCTTCGGACCGTTCGCGGCGGTGCTGTGGCTGGTGACCGCGTCGCTGTTCTTCTACGGCTGGTGGAACCCACCCTTCGTCGTGCTGCTGCTCGGTTCGATGGCGGGAAACTATGCTGCGTCACGGCTGATCCTGCGCCTCGCGCCGCGTCCGCAGCGGCAACGCAGCGTGCTCGCCGTCGCCATCGCCGCGAATTTGTCGGCGTTGTTCTGGTGCAAATACCTCGCCGCACTGCTGGGCTTCCTGCGCCTGCACGGTATCGCCGACGTGCCGATCGCCGACCCGATCCTGCCGCTCGGCATCAGCTTCTTCACCTTCACCCAGCTCGGCTACCTGATCGACTGCCAGCAGGGCCAGGCGCAGGAGCGCTCGCTGCCGCACTACGCGTTGTTCGTCACGTTCTTTCCGCATCTGATCGCCGGCCCGATCCTGCACCACCGGGAGATGATGCCGCAGTTCGCCGACCCGTCGGTGTGGCGGCTGCGCGCCGACAGTATCGCGGTCGGCAGCGCGATCTTCGTTATCGGCCTGTTGAAGAAGACGCTGCTGGCCGATCCGCTGGCGCCGATCGCGTCCGCCGGTTATGCGCACCCCGAGGCACTGACCTGCTTCCCCGCCTGGCACGCCGCGCTGGCGTATTCGCTGCAGCTTTACTTTGATTTCTCCGGCTATTCGGACATGGCGATCGGCCTCGCGCGGATGTTCAACATCCGCTTCCCGATCAACTTCAATTCGCCCTACCGCGCCGAGAGCGTCATCGATTACTGGCAGCGCTGGCACATGACGCTGACCCGCTGGCTGACGCTGTACCTCTACAATCCCCTGGCACTGTCGATCGTCCGGCGACGCGCGGCGCGCGGGCTGCCGATCGACCGCGCCGCCCGCGCCACCTCGCGCGGTTTCGCGGCGATGGTGGCGTGGCCGACGATGGTCACGATCGGTTTGGCTGGCGTGTGGCACGGCAGCGGCCTGACGTTCCTGGTGTTTGGCCTGCTGCACGGCGTGTACCTTTGCATCAACCACGCATGGCGCCTGTGGCGGCCCGGCGCCCGTTCTGCCGCGCGCGGCGCCGTGGTGGCGCGGGTGGCGCTGACCTATGGCTGCGTCCTGCTCGGCTCGGTGTTCTTCCGCGCACCGAGCGTGGGCGCGGCCGGCTCAATGCTGAGTGGCATGCTGGGCTGGCACGGCGTGGATGTCGTACCGCCCGCTCCTCGCGACGTATTGGACCTGCTGTGGCTGATCGCGCTCTACGCCATCGTCTGGGGCGCACCCAACACGCAGCAGATCATGCGCGATCATGCACCGGCGCTCGGCCGCATCGCCGCCGGCCCGTTGCCGCGCCTGGCCTGGCAGCCGTCTTTGCCCTGGGCGGTCGCGTGCGGCGGTGCGGCGGCGCTGGCGCTGCTGTCGATCGGCGGCACCGGCGAGTTCCTGTACTATCGGTTCTGAGCGTCACGCCGTGCCAATCGTTCCGTCGATGCCGGCGAGGCGGTACCTGGCGATCGCCGCGGCCGCCATGCTGGGCAGCTTCGTCGTGGTGTGGCTGTGGGTGGCGACGATGCCGCTGGCCTACCTCGACCCCGAATACCCCGCGTGGCTCGCCAAGCGGCAGATGCTGCGCCACTGCGATGTCGGCGACGTCCTGTTGCTCGGCGATTCGCGCGCCGCGGTGGACGTGCGGCCCGGGCTGCTGCCGGTGACGGTCGCGAACCTCGCGGTGGGTGGCGGGGAGTCGATCGAGGCCTATGTCGCGCTCACCCGTGCCCTGAAATGTCCGATACCGCCACGACGCGTGGTGATCTCATTCGATGCCATCCATTTCACCGAGCCCGACTTGTTCTGGGAGCGTTCGGTGCGCTTTGGCTTTCTCGGCGCCCGGGAACTGGCGGACGTGCGCGCCGCCGCAACGCGCACCGGCGATCGGTCCTTCGCGGAACCGAAACTCCCCGACGGTCTGCCGGCTTCCATCCGCGGCTGGCTCTACGCCGCCCGCTTTCCGCCGGTCTATTTCGCCAGCCTGGCGAAAGGCGGCATCTTCCTGCGGCTGTGGCGCAATGAAGCGGGGCTGCGCGCCGCGCTGGCGGCACACGGCCAGTACTATTTCGGCCAGGCGGCGGGATCGTCGGTCGTCGCGGCCGAGGGTCACATGACGCAGTTCGTGCCGCTACCGCTGCTGGACGACTATTTCAACCGCATGCTTGCGCTGCTGGCCGCGCGCCACATTCCGGTCGACTTCATCGCCATGCCGATGAACCAGGCCACCAGCCGCTCGGTGCTGCCCGCCGTGCGGACAGGCTTCGCTGCCTACCTGGCACGCTATGCGGCGCGCTATCCGAATTTCCATATCCTGGGAGCGCCGATGCCCGCCTGGCCGAACCGCTATTTCGGCGACGGGTTCTCGCATCTGAACCCCGAGGGTGCGACGCTGCTGAGCGTCTGGTTTGGTGCGTGCCTGGAAGCCAGGATGGACCAGGGCGCCGGTGCATCCGGCTGCGACTCGTCTGTCGCGATGCGGACGGATGGCACCGCCGTTGCCCACCTGTCCGAGCAAGGTCCCTGACCCATGCGGCTGCTGATCTTCGGTCTCGGTTATTGCGGCGCGGCCATTGCCGCCGCCGCGCGCGCCGAGGGGGCCAGTGTCGCCGAGGGGGCCAGTGTCGTCGGCACGGCACGCGATCCCGCAGGCCCCAATGCGGTTCCGTTCGACGCTGCCGCCGCAGCGATCGCCGACGCAACACACATTCTTTCAACCGTTCCGCCCGATGCGTCCGGCGATCCCGTGCTTGCCCGCTATGCCGCCGCCATGCGCCTGGCGCCCGATGTGCGCTGGTTCGGCTACCTCTCCAGCACCGTGGTCTATGGCGACCGAGGCGGCGCCTGGGTCGATGAGGACACGCCGCCGGCCCCATCCCAGGACCGTGGCCACCGGCGCCTCGCGGCGGAAACTGCCTGGGCCGCCTTCGCGGATCGCGGTGCCGTCGATGTGTTCCGACTTGCCGGCATCTACGGCCCCGGCCGTTCGGCATTCGACGACCTGCGCTCCGGCCGTTCCCGCCGCATCGTCAAGCCGGGCCATGAGTTCGGCCGCATCCACCGCGAGGACATCGTGCGCGCCGTGCTCGCCGCGATGCGGCACGATCCGCCGCCCGGCACGCGTATCTTCAACCTGACCGACAACGAACCCGCCGAATCCGCCGCGCTGATCGAGGAAGCCGCGCGGCTGCTGGCCGTCCCGCCACCCCCCGCTGTCGCCTATGCCGACGCCGCGCCGGGCATGAGCCCAATGGCGCGCAGCTTCTGGGCCGAGAACCGCAAGGTCGCCAGCCACAAGACGCAGGCGACGCTCGGCATTACCTGGCTTTACCCGACTTACCGCGAAGGCCTACGCGCCATCCTCGCCGAGGAGCGGAACCAGAATGCGCCGTAGCAGCGCCAGGTCCTGCGGCCGCGACAGCCGATGATCGCCGTCCTTCACGAGGATCACCTGAACGTCGCCGCCCTCCAGCTCGTCGGCGATGCGCAGCGCCATTTCCCACGGCACGTCCGGATCGGCCTGGCCTTGCAGCAGCCGCACGGGGCAGGTCAGCTTGATCGTGCCGCCCAGCACGAGGTGGTTGCGCCCGTCCTCGATCAGCGCGCGGGTGATCGGCGTCGGATTGCCATACTGGCTGGGCCGATAAATCACCCCATGTTCCATCAGCACCGCCCGCTGTTCGAAGCTCATCGCCGGCCACATCAGCGTCTCGGTGAAGTCCGCCGCCGCGGCGATGCCGACCAGTGCAGCGACGCGCTCCGGCCGTGCCAGTGCCGTCAGCAGCGCGATCCAGCCGCCCATGGAGGAGCCGACCAGCACCATCGGCCCCTCGGTCAGCCGGTCGAGCGCCGCCAGCGTATCGGCGGCCCAGATGCCGATCGTCCCGTCCTCGAACCGCCCGCCGCTGGTGCCATGCCCGGAGTAGTCGAAACGCAGCATGGCCTGGCCGCGGGCCTCGCAGAACGCCGCCACCGCGGTCGCCTTGTCGCCGGTCATGTCGCTGCCGTAGCCGGGCAGGAACATCACGGTCGGGCTGCGGCCGTCCAGCTTCGACCACGCGAGTTCGACGCCGTCACCGCGATCCAGCCTCCCGGTTCCCATGCCTGCCTCCCGCGCCGGTCGAGGCCTCAACCCAAGACACGAACCTGCGGTGCTGTCCATGAATTGCCGCAACCGATCGGCGGCGTGTGCCGTATCGTGACCGCATGATCCCACGCGTGTATCTCGCCGGTCCCGACGTATTCCTGCCGGACCCGCACGGCTGGGCGGCGCGCCGGCGTGCGATCTGCCTGGCGCACGGGCTGGAGGGCGTATCACCGCTCGATCCACTGCCGGACGAGCCGGCGGACTGGGCGGCATTGGCGGAATGGCGCCGCATCGCGCTGCGCAACGAGGCACACCTCCGCCGTTGCGATGCGGTCATCGCCAACCTGACGCCGTTTCGCGGCCCCAGCGCCGATGTGGGCACGGTCTATGAGATCGGCTTCGCCCGGGCGCTGGGGCGCCGCGTGTTCGCCTATGCCAACGTCGTGACGAAGTTCGCCGCCCGCACGATGGAGCATGCCGCGACGCATGGCGGGGTGATCGGCAGCGCCGGCCAGGTGTGGCGCGACGCTGACGGAATGCTCGTCGAGGATTTCGAGTTGTTCGACAACCTGATGATCGAAGCCGCGATCGCCGAGTCCGGCGGCGCCCTGGTGCTGGACGCGTCCGAACCGGAACAACGCTGGACCGATCTGGCGGCATTCGAGCGCTGCGTTGCGCTGGCGGCGAAGGAGTTGCAGGGGCCGCCGTCGTTGCAAGGACCGCCACGCGCCGAGCAGGAAACATAAACCCCCCTCCCCCTGTGGGAGGGGCTGGGGGAGGGGTGCATACAGCCGCGGTCGGTGGACGAACGCACCCCTCCCCCAACCCCTCCCTCAAGGGGAGGGGGGATCATGGTTCCTTGGCGACCCGCGCTGCGCCTTCGCGCGCCCTACGACCCCAGCCGACCGTGGCAGTATTTATACTTTCGCCCGGACCCGCACGGGCACAGCGCATTGCGCCCCGCGTTCCGCCACGTGCCCGGATCCTTTGGATCGACCGCGCTTGCCCGCAGTGTCTGCACCGCCACGGCGATCGGCGCCGGCCCCGCGACCGCGCCGGCACCCTCCAGCACCATCTCCGGCTCACGCCCTGCCAGGGCTGACTCCGGCTCCGGATGGCTTTCCACCATCTGCATTCTTGCCGGCTGGAACGCAGGCGCCGGTTGCTCCTGCGCCAGCGACACGCGCGCCAGCATCATCGTGACGCGGTCCTTCATCTCGTCCAGCATCGCGTTGAACAGCGCGAATGCCTCGGCCTTGTATTCGTTCAGCGGATCGCGCTGGCCGTAGGCGCGCAGCCCGATGCCCTGGCGCAGATGATCCAGCGCATACAGGTGTTCTTTCCACACCGCGTCCATCACCTGGATCAGCAGCGACTTCTCGATGAAGCGCATCAGGTCCGGACCCATGTTCGCGGCCTTGGCCGCCATCGCATTGTCGGCCGCCTGCATGATGCGGTCGCGCAGGTGCGATTCGTCGATGCCTTCCTCGCGGCCCCATTCCACGATCGGCAGGTCGAGATTGGTCACGCGCTGCACGTCGTCATGCAGCCCTTTCAGGTCCCATTGCTCGGCGAACGCCTTTTCTGGGATGCGCAGCGCCACCATCGTGACGATCACGTCGCCGCGCATGTCGGCCACCGTCTCCGACACGTCGCTCGCCTTCATGAACTCCTTGCGCTGGGCATAGACTTCCTTGCGCTGGGCGTTCATCACGTCGTCGTATTTCAGCACGTTCTTGCGGGTGTCGAAGTTGCGTTCCTCGACCTTCTTCTGCGCCTTCTCCAGCGCCTTGTTGATCCACGGATGGACGATCGCCTCGCCCTGCTGCAACCCCAGCTTCTGCAGCATCCCGCCCATCCGGTCGGACCCGAAGATGCGCATCAAATCGTCTTCCAGCGACAGGAAGAAGCGCGAGCGCCCCGGATCGCCCTGCCGCCCCGAGCGGCCGCGTAACTGGTTGTCGATGCGCCGGCTCTCGTGCCGTTCCGTGCCGATCACGAACAATCCGCCGGCGTCCTTCACCTTCTGATGCGCCACGGCGATCTCGTCGCGGATTTCCGCCTCGCGCGTCGCGCGCAGGCCGGGCTCCTCGATGCCGGCGAGCTCCTTCGTCAGCCGCATCTCCAAATTGCCGCCGAGTTTGATGTCGGTGCCGCGGCCGGCCATGTTGGTGGCGATCATCACCGCCCCCGGCGCACCCGCCTGCGCCACGATCTCCGCCTCCTGCTCATGGAACCGCGCGTTCAGCACGGCATGCGGCACCTTCTTCTTCTTCAGCAGATCGCTGATGATCTCGCTCTTCTCGATCGAGGTCGTGCCCACCAGCACCGGCTGCTCGCGCTTGCGAGCGTCCTCGATCAGCGTCGCCACCGCTTCGTATTTTTCTTCGGCGGTGCGATAGACCTCGTCGTCCTCGTCGTTGCGGATGCACGCCACGTTGGTGGGGATTTCCACCGCATCCAGCTTGTAGATTTCCGCGAACTCGTCGGCTTCCGTCATCGCCGTGCCGGTCATGCCGCCCAGCTTGGGATAGAGGCGGAAATAGTTCTGGAAGGTGATCGACGCCAGCGTCTGGTTCTCCGCCTGGACCGTGACGAATTCCTTCGCCTCCAGCGCCTGGTGCAGCCCGTCGGAATAGCGCCGCCCTTGCATCATGCGGCCGGTGAACTCATCGATGATGATCACCTGGTCTTCCCGCACGATGTAATCCACGTCGCGCGCGAACAGCGTGTGTGCGCGCAGCGATTGCTGCACGTGGTGCACCACCGACACATTGAAGATGTCGTATAGATTGCCTTCGGTGATGATGCCGTCCCGGCGCAGCAGGTCTTCGACATGTTCTGAACCCGGCTCGGTCAGCGACACGGTGCGGAACTTCTCGTCCTTGTCGTACGTCGTCTCGTCCTTCACCAGCTCCGCCACCACCGCGTTGACGCGACGGTACAGGTCGGAACTGTCCTCCGCGGGGCCGGAAATGATCAGCGGCGTGCGCGCTTCATCGACCAGGATCGAGTCCACCTCATCGACGATGCCGTAGAAGAACTCCCGCTGGACCATGTCTTCCAGCCGGTATTTCATGTTGTCGCGCAGATAGTCGAAGCCGAACTCGTTGTTGGTGCCATAGGTGATGTCGCAGGCGTACTGGGCGCGCCGCGTGTCGTCGTCCAGCCCGTGCACGATGACGCCCACGGTCATGCCGAGGAAGCGGTAGATCTGCCCCATCCAGTCGGCGTCGCGGCGTGCCAGGTAGTCGTTCACGGTGACCACGTGCACGCCGTGCCCGGCGAGCGCGTTCAGATACACCGGCAGGGTGGCAACCAGCGTCTTGCCCTCGCCGGTCTTCATTTCGGAGATCTTGCCGTCGTGCAGCACCATCCCGCCAACGAACTGCACGTCGAAATGCCGCTGGCCCAGCGTGCGCTTGCCGGCCTCCCGTACCACGGCGAATGCCTCGGGCAGCAGATCGTCCAGCGTCGCGCCATCCGCCAGTTTCTCGCGGAATTCTGCGGTCTTCGCGTGCAGTGCCTCGTCCGACAGGGCCTCCATCGCCGGCTCCAGCGCGTTGATCTGCGGCACGCGACGCTGGTAGGCCTTGAGCGAACGGTCATTGGCGGTGCCGAAAATGGCACGGGCGATCGAAGCGAGCATGCGAACCTTCCACGGCGGCGCGACCTGGCGCCGGCCAAGGTCCAATGCAGGCAGATAGGACCCCGGCCCCCCAGGGTCAACGATAGCAAGACGACAACGGGGTGGACGGGGGTGGTGGGGGCGGCAGGAGAGCAAGAGCAGGAGCAAGAGCAAGAGCAAGAGTCTCCCCTCCCCTTGTGGGAGGGGTTGGGGGAGGGGTGCGAACATCCGCTGACTGCGGCGGTTCGCACCCCTCCCCCAACCCCTCCCTCAAGGGGAGGGGGGTCATGCGCTCCTGCGGCCACCCCACCGCGGATGCTCTCCCTGCCAGCCCACCGATGCTCTCCCTGCCGGCCCACCGATGCTCTCCCTGCCACCCCTCCGCGGATGCCCTCCCTCTGCCACCCCACTGCGGAATAACCTGCCGCCCTGCCGCGTCCATGCTACCGAGGAGTGGGGGTCGCACCTGGAGCACGTCACACGTGGTGCTGAAACGCCATCGGTTGGGCCGAGGCAGGGGAGCCCGCGTCCACGCGACGCGGGGCCAGCCGGCGTGACCGGGCCCAGCGTCCTGGTGCGGATCGAAGGGTGCATTCCCGCGCTGCGGCGCTATGCGGCCAGCCTGCTGCGCAGCCGCGACGAAGCCGACGACCTGGTGCACGACTGCCTGGTACGTGCGCTCGACAAGCTCCACACCAGGCGCGACGAAGCGGATATCAGGGCCTGGCTGTTCACCATCATGCACAATCTGTTCATCAGCCAGATGCGCCGCCGGCGATCCCGCCCTGCCGCCGACACCCTCGACGAGAGCCACGAAGCGCAGCACAGCCAGCCCCCCTCGCAGGAGGACGGGCTGCAATGGCGCGATCTGCTGCTTGGCCTGCAACGCCTGCCGGAGGAACAACGCAGCGTCGTGCTGCTGGTCTCGGTCGAGGACCTGTCCTACGCCGAGGCCGCCCAGGTGCTGCGCGTGCCGATCGGCACCGTGATGTCCCGCCTCGCCCGCGGCCGCGAACGCCTGCGCCAGCTCACCGACCAGGACCGCCGCCCGACGCTGCGGAGGATAAAGTGATGGCGGACCCGTCGCGCCCCGTCACCGAGGAAGACCTGCACGCCTACGTGGACGGCCTGCTGCCGTCCGACCGCCACGCCGAGATCGCCCGCTACTTGCAGGACCAGCCCGAACTGGCCGACCGCGTCGCCGCCTATATCGCGCAGCGCGAGGGCCTGCGCCTGGCGCTCGCCGGCGTGGCCAGCGAGCCGATCCCGCCGCATCTCGACCTGCAGCTTCTGATCCAGCAGCGGCTGAGCGAGCGCCGCACCATCTGGCGCGCCGCCGCCGCGGTGCTGCTGGCGTTCGTGCTCGGTGGCGCCGGCGGGTGGGCGGGGCACGCGTGGTTCGGCCTCGGCCCCAGCGCGCTGACGGAACTCGCCGAGGACGCGGTGGCGAACCACGTCGTCTATACCGCCGATCGCCGCCGCCCGACGGAGCTGGGCGCGGAGCAACGGCAGGACCTGGCGCGCTGGGTGTCCAACCGGCTGAACCATGTGGTGGCGCCGCCGGATATGTCCGACATGGGGTACCACTACATGGGTGGCCGCCTTGCGGCGACGCCGCAGGGACCGGCGGGATTGTTCATGTACCAGGACGCGCAGGGCGTGCGGCTGACGGTGTTCGTGCTGCCGATGCGCGGCGCAGAGCATGCCGACATGCGCGATGTGGACGTGGGCGGGACGATGGGCTGCGCGTGGATCGACAAGGGCATCGGCTACACGGTGGTCGCTCCGGTGCCGGCCCCGGAGCTGCGTCATCTGGCCGATCACGTGCGCGAGCAGCTTGCGTCGGCGACCTGACCGTCTGCGAGTGTCGCGATCGGCTGGCATGACTGACCCGCCCGGGATGAACCTGGAGCCCCCTGTCATTGCGAGGCCGCTTGGCCGAAGCAATCCCGTTCGTGACGAACTGCCGGCGGCTCGTCACGAACGGGATTGCTTCGGCCAAGCGGCCTCGCAATGACAGGGGGCTCCAGGTTCATCCCGGGCGGGTCAGTCATGCCAGCCGATCGCGACACTCGCAGACGG
>DASXFW010000319.1:0-22919 GCA_036489395.1 Acetobacteraceae bacterium
CCCTCCCTCAAGGGGAGGGGGGAACCTTGTTTCTTGTTAGTCGGCCGCCGGCCGGTGGCCAACTCGCCATGACAGAAGCAGGTCATCGCTCGATCCCGAGACAAGCCCACCGGATTGCGTCGCTACGCCCGCAATGACAGGCAGCCCGCATACGCCTTGCTCCCCCTAACGGAACCTCCATAGTTGCCCGATCCGACGGGGAGGAGATCAACGTGACGCTGCTGGCAGGCTTCCGCGTGGTGCAGCTCGGCCCTGGCCTGGCCGCCGCGGTCTGCGGCCGCATGCTGGCCGATCTTGGCGCCGCGGTGAGCTGCATCGAGCCGCACGCCGACACGCTGCTTCTCGATTACCTCGACCACGACAAGCCGCGCCTGGAAGCCGCGTCCATCGCTGGGCGTGACGCACTGACCGAAGCCGATCTGATCATCCGCGAAGGCTCACCCGCCGAACTGCGGCGATGCCAACTCGACACCGATGCCCTACGCCGACTCAATCCACGCGCGACCCTCGTCGCAATCTCTCCGTTCGGCCAGACCGGACCGCTAGCGGATCAACCCGCGACCGATCTGACCCTGTTCTATGCCAGTGGCATCGCGAAGCTGCTGACCGGCCAGGTGGACGATCTGTCGGAGGCACCGATCCGGCCAGTGGGGCACCAATCCGCATTCGTCGGCGGCCTGGCAGCGGCGTGTGCCAGCATGCACGCCGCGTTGGGTGACGCACCAGCCGAGATCGACGTGTCCATCCACGAAGCGCTATGCACACTGGCGATGACGGAACTGGCCAACGCCGGCCTGACCGGCAGGGCACGTCCACGCAAGCGCGTCGGCGACGGCAACGGCGCCACCGTCTGCATCCTGCCGGCGCGTGATGGCTACGCGGCCATCTCGCCGCGCGAGGACCATCAATGGGCGGCTTGGCTCGAAGCGATGGGTTCGCCGGCATGGAGCCGTGACACGCGCTTCGCCAGCAAGCGCGACCGGGTGGCGAACTGGGACGCGCTGCACGCACTGATGTCGGACTGGAGCCGGAATTACGACAAGCAGTGTATCGCCGACACGGCGCAGGCGGCGCGGGTGCCGAGCTTTCCGTTGCGCGAACTGGCAGAACACTTCGCGTCGCCGCAATTGGCGCACCGCCGGTTCTGGCGGACGGTCGAAGCAGGCGTACGCAAAGTGCAGGCGCCTGGCGCACCGTTCGGGATCGTCGCCGGTGCCACCCCCGCAAACGAGGCATCCTTCGCGGGAATGGCAACCCCGACCACGCCACTGCCGCTATCTGGGGTGCGCGTGCTGGATTTCAGTTGGGTCATCGCCGGCCCGACAACGACGCGGTATCTCGCGGCGATGGGCGCCGAGGTGATCAAGGTTGAGGCGCCAGGCCGCGGCGATCCCGGCCGCACCTCGGAACTTCACACGGTGCTGGGACAGGGCAAGCGCGCGATCGTGCTGGACCTGAAACAGCCCGAGGCCGTCGCGGCAGCGCGTGCGCTGGCGGCAAAATGCGATGTGCTGGTCGAGAACTTCGCCACCGGTGTGATGGACCGTCTGGGACTGGGTGCCGAGGCCCTGCGCGCAGTCAATCCCGAGCTGATCTATGTATCGGCGTCGGGACTCGGGCGCACCGGACCGGAAGCGCGCGCCGCCGCGTACGGCACGCTGCTGCAATGCTACGCTGGGTTCGCAGGTTTGAACCGGCATCCGGGCGTACCGCCGCGCGTGGGATTTGCCTGGCTGGACCCGATGTGCGGCCTGATGCTGGCGCTCGGAGTCGCAGCCTCGCTGTGGCAGCGACGACACGCGGGCGGCGTGGCGCGGATCGACTTCTCAATGATCGAGGCCATGCTGTGGACTCTGGCCGAGCCGCTGCTCGGGACGCAGGTCAACGATCCGCCGCGCCCCCGCGGCAACGAATCGCGCACACTGGCCCCGCATGGCGCGTACCGTTGTGCCGGCGACGATGCGTGGATCAGCGTCGCAGTGCGGACCGACGAGGAATGGCAGCGGCTGTGCGGGATCGTGCCGGAACTGGCCGCGATGTCGGGGCTTCGGTTCGCCGGCCGCGTCGAACAGCGGAGCGCGATCGACGCCGGGCTTGGCACATGGCTGAGCCGGCAGGAGGCGCCGGCAGCGGAGGCTGAACTGACGCGGGTCGGCGTGCCCGCAGCGGCACTTGCGTCATCGGTAGATCTTGTTGCGAGCCCACATCTGCGCGTGCGCGAATTTTGGGATCCGCACGAGGCCGGCGTGCTGCCTGGCCTGCCGTGGCGCGCGAGCTTCGGCCGGGCGTCCAGCCCCGCACCAGGCCTGGGTGCGGACACCGACGCCGTGTTGCAAGAATTACTTGTTGAGGACGACACGCAGACTGTCGCACGCCACGTTTAGATTGGAGGTGAAATATACAAGGCCCCCCTCCCCTTGTGGGAGGGGGTTGGGGGCGGGATACTTATACCAGGGCTGTAAGTTTTGACGTACGGCTGCACGGCACGTCCCCCTGTGTCATGACCGGGCCATGCCCACGGGCTTGACCCGAGGGTTGACCCGGTCACCCACGTCTTTGCCGCATGCCGCGAGACAAGCCGTGGGTGGCCGGGCCAACCCACGGGTCAAGCCCGTGGGCATAGCCCGGCCATGACACAAGAGCCAGGACTTTCGGCCCCTGGTATTACATCCGCAGGCTAGCGGTTGTGCACACCCCCTCCCACGAGGGGAGCCTCCGTTCTCCGCGCAGTGACAGCCAGCCGTCGCGGCTTACGCCGCCGCCGCTGTCTCGACGTGCGGGTTCAGCCGATAGCCGCCATGCTCCGTCACCAGCAACAAGGGATTGGCGGGGTTCGTCTCGATCTTCTGCCGCAGGCGGTAGATGTGAGTCTCCAGCGTGTGCGTCGTCACCGCCGGATTATAACCCCACACTTCGTGCAGCAGGATCTGCCGATCCACCGGACGCGCATCCGACCGGTACAGGAACTTGAGGATGGCCGCTTCCTTGTCGGTCAGCCGGATGCGGCGGTTCTTCGCGGCGTCCTGCAGCAGTTTGCGCGACGGACGGAATGTATAAGGCCCAACCGAGAACACCGCTTCTTCGCTGTTCTCGAACAACCGCAACTGTGCCCGCAGACGGGCGAGCAGTTCTGCGGAGCGGAACGGCTTGGCGATATAATCGTTGGCGCCGGAGTCGAGACCGCGCACCACATCCGATTCGGCATCCGCGCCGGTCAGCATGATGACGGGCATCTGGTGGCCCTGACGGCGCAACCTGGTGCAATAGTCGCGCCCGTCGCCGTCCGGCAGGCCAATGTCCAGGATCACCGCGTCGAAGCGCGCGTCTTTGGTGTTGATCGCCGCGTCCGCCGCTTCCAACGACTGTGCGGTGACGATCGTGAAACCGCCGGCGGCGCTCAGATGTTCGGCGAGCGTCTGGCAGAGAGCTTCATCGTCTTCGACGATCAGAATTGGTCGCTTGCTTGACATTGCAGGTTTCCCCTGTGCTCGTTCAATTACGTATAGCGCACGGTCGGGGCGAATCGTGGCGAAAATCCGTCGTCTTGTTATCGCTTTGTCGTGATCGCAGGACGTTGGCGCAGGAAGTTGGTGCGATAGTGCGGAACTCACGTGCGCGTTATCGGCGAATCTTCCCATGACGCCGGTCTTCTGTCATTGCGAGGCCGTCTGGCGGCGGCTCGTCACGAACGGGATTGCTTCGGCCAGGCGGCCTAACAAGAAACTCCCCGTCATGGCCGCGCCTGGCCCGGCCATCCGCGCGCCGTCCATCGTACAGCGATCGCGGCGCCTGCGGCATCGTGCGTGGATGGCCGGGTCAAGTCCTGCCATGACGGGAAAGGCCGGTGCCGTCGCACCGTTTCATCCAGTCGCGGGTCGGCTTCCCTGCCGGTAGCAACTCGCAACGACAGGGGGCCCTCTCCCTTCATCCAGTGCGGGTCAGCCGCCAGGCCGGTGCCCAACTCGCAATGACACTGCTGCGTGGACAGTGCTGCAGACGCCGCCGAGAGACGATCTTTCGGCAGGTTGGTATCACTGCATGGACAGGAAATTCAGAACTCCCCGCTGCGGTAAGCTTCATCCAATCGCCGCGCATCTTCCTCCGACGGGTCTTCCCACGCTTCACCGCGCCGGCGCAGCGCACCCGTAAAGTTTGGCGGGCGCTTTTCGTTGAAGGCACGGCGGCCTTCCTCGCCATCCGTCGTCACCTGGATCAGCAGGTTGTTGATCAGGTTCTGCACGTGCCACGCCTGGTCAGTCGGCAAATCGCCGAAGCGCACCACGAACTCCTTCATCATGCGCACCGCCACCGGCGGAAGAGTCACGATATGCCGCGCGATCCTCTCCGCCCGTTCCAGCAACTGCGCGTGCGGCACCACTTCATTGATCAGGCCAATGCGCAACGCTTCCGCCGCATCGAACGGATCGTCGGTCAGCAGCATCTTCATCGCATCGATGTAGCGAAGTTGCTTGATCAGCAGGCTGGCACCAGGCCCGTGCCCCAGCCATCCCTGCGAGATCAGCGAGAACTTGAACCGCGCATGCTCTGCGCTGGCGATGCGAATGTCGGTCGATGACAGCAGGATGTAGAGGCCTGCGCCCGCCGCCCAGCCATTCACCGCCGCGATCACCGGCTTCCACACGCGCGGATAATGATCGCCGAAGCGTCCATCGACTCCGGTCTTCTGCCCGTGCACCGTACCCGCCAGCGGCCAGAAGATGCGATTGGAGCGCAGGTATTCGCGTTCCTCCTCGGTGATGTTCTTGCGCGGCGCCAGATTGTGGCCGCCGCAGAAATGCCGGTCGCCGGCGCCGGTCAGGATGGCACAGCGGATGTCGCGATCTTCCCACAGGTCGATCCACGCCGCGGAAATCTCATCCGACGTGGCCTTGTCGAGTATGTTTGCCTTCTCTGGATTGTTCAGCGTGATGTAGGCGACGCCGTCGCGCTTTTCGTACATGATGGCCAAGGCGGTGTCCTCCCCCGGGGAATGTGGCTGCAACCGGACGCGCCGGTTCGTCGGACAGGATACGCCGTGCCGAGCACAGGGAGGACCCCATGGTCCCGCTCATCGACCTGAAGGCGGAATTCGCCAAACTGACGATGCTGGATCACCGTACCCCCACCTCGTCCGATGTGGACCGCAAAGGCGCCATCGCACGCCTGGCGCCCTATCGCGACGGCGCGGTATTCGGCGCCAAATTCGCCGGCACCAGCGCCTGGGAGCGGCATCCGCAAGGCGACGAGATCGTGCAGATCGTCGATGGCGCGACAACGCTGCACCTCATGACGGCGGAAGGCCGCCAGTCGCTGTCGCTGACGGCGGGCATGATGGCGATCGTGCCGCAGAACGTATGGCACCAGTTCGACGCGCCGGACGGGGTGAGCGTCATGACCGCCACGCCGCAGCCGACCGAACATCTACGCGTCGATGTCGAGGACCCACGCACCGCCGGCTGAGCCAGCCCTTACGCCACCGCCGCCGCGACCCACTGCGCCCAGGCCAGCACCGCGCGGTCCTCGCCCTGCCGGCCGACGATCTGTATGCCCAGCGGCAGGCCGTTCGGCCCCGTCCCGGCCGGCACCGTCACGCATGGCACGTGCAGGCTGGTCCAGATAAAGTTGAACGCCGGATCGCCGGTCCACTCCAATCCGGCGGGAGCCTCCCCCGGTGCCGCCGGAGTCACCAGCACATCCAACCCCTCCATCGCCGCCGGGAACGCCTGCTGCGTGCGATCGAACACGGCATGGGCATTCGTCCGCGTCGCCTCGTCGCAGCCGAGCCCGAACTCGAGCCGTTCGAGCAAACCGGCGCTGATACCGTCCCGCGCGTTGGCCAGTTCCCATCCCAACGCCCGCCCGCTCTCGCCGTTCATCACGATCGGATGGGCCTGTACCAGTTCGTCGAAGCTGGCGGGCAGTTCGCGATCGACGATCGACGCCCCTGCCCGTCCCAACGCGCCCGCCGCCCGCTCCATCACCGCGTGGGTTTCCGGCGCGGCGAGTTCCCAGGTCGGCGACCGGCACAGCCCGATCCGCGGTGCGGCCGCCGGACGCTCGTCCGGGTCGCCCAGGTCGTAACCGGACACGGCGCCGGCCAGCAACGCGCAGTCCGCCACGGACCGCGCGATAACGCCGACCGTATCCAGGCTATCCGACATGACCTTCATGCCGATCCTGGAGATCAGCCCAAAGCTCGGCTTGTAGCCGACCACGCCGCAGAACGCCGCCGGCCGGATCACGCTGCCGGCGGTCTGGGTGCCATAGGCGAACGGAAAGAACCCCGCCGCCACCCCCGCCGCCGAGCCACTGCTCGATCCGCCCGGCGTGTGGCGGGGATTGGCGGGATTGGCGGTCGGTCCCGGCTTGCGCGTGGCAAACTCCGTCGTGACGGTTTTGCCGTAAAACACCGCTCCGGCAGCCCTGGCCCAGGCGACACAAGCGGCATCGGCCTTTGGTCTCCAGCCCCGCCAGATCGGTGAGCCGTATTCGCTCGGCATGTCCGCGGTATCGAGTACATCTTTGATGCCGACGGGTAAGCCGCGCAGCGGTCCCGCGACCGCCGTGGCAGCCGATTTCCGCGCGTAATCCGCATCAAAGCAGGTGAAGGCTCGAACAATCGGTTCGCGGTCCGCTATTCGGGCGAGACAGGCCTCGGTCAGGTCTATCGAATGTAATTCGCCAGCACGGATCAGCCGGGCGGCTGCGGTAGCGGTGAGCTTCCATAGGTCGCCATTCGTGCCCATCGTGACCATCCTTCCGCCTGATCAGGCAAACCTATGCGGCAGATCGTTTCCGGTCACTGCGTGGGGGGCACCTCCGCCGCCGCAGACGGCCTTGCGCGGGTCCTCGGCGGTGCTCTCTCGCCGACCTTGATCTGGTCGGTGGGGTTCTGCTTCGTCAACTCGTCGGCAGCCTTGGCACGAGCCTCGAAATCGGTCGCCATCGCGAGGAACCTCAGCTTCGAGGCTTCCCGGTCAGTCGTTTCGGCCATGTCTCGGAAACGTGCGGCCTCCTCACGAAGAAACCTCGGGGTCATCAGAAATTCTTTCCTGTTCGTGGGAAGCCGCTCTTGGCAGCAGGGAGTCCCGGGGAGTTGACGGTACGAATTGGGACACGTGGGATGTATGGATGCTCGCCCCCAAGCACAAGGAGCCGAGGTGCCACCCGCTATCCGGCACCCAACAGGTCCGCACTGAGCTTCCGCAGCGTGGCCGCCTCTCTGTCCAATCTCTCGATCTCCTCCCTGACCGCCGCCGCCAGCATTGAGGACGGCGCATCCCAGCCAAGCCTGCGAAATTCGTGCTTGAGATGCAGGTCGGTCTCCGATGAGACGTTCCCGCTTCGCCGTTCCCTCTGGAGTTCGGCGATGAATTGGCCGGCTGCTGTCATTCGGGAAGCATAGGCGAATCGGGTGGTCAGGCCCACCGATACCAGGCGTCGTTGACGCTGACCCTTGTGTCATGCCCGGGCTTGGCCCGGGCACCCACGACTCCGCAGCGTGTCGGCGGCAAGCCGTGGGTGGCCGGCCCGCGCTGGCCATGACACATGGGTCAGACTTTCCGACGCCTGGTATGATACCTCCACCATCGCCCTGAGCCCCGGGCGACCGTATAACCCAACGGCCGAATCGAGAGACGACAAGCAGCTATCTCGCAAACGGGCTGATCCAACAGTCCCAGGGGAGGACACCATGCCAACGCCATTGAACCGAGCAGTGTTCGGATTTGTTGCGGCCGTGATTTCGGTCCTCATATTCCACCAGGGCATGTGGGAGTTGCTGCACGTGCTCCGGCTGATGCCGCCCTGGTTTCCGACTCGTGGCGTTCCACCCTTTGGAGTGCCGCTGATCATCGACCTGTGCTTCTGGGGCGGCGTCTGGGGGGCTGTATTCGGACTGGTGCTTCCCGGGTTGCCGGCATATCCGATGTGGGTCCGCGGCCTTGGACTTGGCATAGCAGCGGCATTGGTCGGCCTGTTCATCGTACCGTTGATCAAGGGTTTGCCGGTGGCGGGAGGCTGGGCGGCTATGGCGTTCGTGCGTTCATTCCTGATCAACGGGTGCTGGGGAATTGGCGTGGGCCTGCTTCTGCCGCTGCTGATGCGGCAGGCTCGATCGAAGCTGGCCTGATCTGTCCCGCGACCGCCGCCGCCGCTGACCTTGGCGGACTGTTTTGTCGATCAGGCTGTCGATGAGGGTGCCCGCAAAGCCCCTGATGGTCACTCGCAAGTTGCCGACCGGAGCGTAAGTCTCCCCTCCCCTTGAGGGAGGGGTTGGGGGAGGGGTGCGTTCATCCACTGACCGCGGATGTACGCACCCCTCCCCCTGGCCCCCTCCCCCTGGCCCCCTCCCCCTGGCCCCCTCCCTCAAGGGGAGGGGGAATTTTGAGTTTCTTGTTAGTTGCCGCGACCCGTGGCCAACTCGCAATGACAGAGGGGGCCGTTTTCTTGTTACGGGGGCTACCGGAATACCGCGCTCAGCGCGGCAAGCGCGTTCAGCGCCGGCGGAAAACCGCTGTGCGGCGCGGTCTGGATCACCGCCTCGATCACTTGCTCCCGCGTCAGCCCGACATTCAGCGCCGACTGGCCGAACTTCTGCACTTGCTCCGGCAGACGCAGCGCGGTGAAGGCGGCGACGGACACCAGCGCCCGCTCCCGCCGCCCCAGCCCCGGACGCGACCAGATGTCGCCATAGCCGTATTGAATGGCCAGAGGATACACCACGCCGGTCACCGGGTTGTCCGGCGCCGCATAGCCCTGTTGCGCGCGGTCGCCGTGCAATGCGGCCATCGTCGCCCGCCCGTGCGCTGTTAGTTCCTCCAGTGACGCATCCGCGGGCGGATCGTCCGGAAATGCGATGCCACGCGCGGCCAGGATCTCGGCGGCGAGTTCCAGCGTTTCCTCCGCCGCGGAGAAGCCGGCATACAGCGCCGCCTGGATCAGCACCTCGCGGATCGCCGCCGGTGTCAGTCCGACGTCCACCGCCGCGCCGATCAGCCGCCGCAGTGCGCGCAGCCGCGGGAACACTGCGAGCGCCGCCAGCGTGCAAATCATGCGGTCCGGCAGCGCCAGACCCGGACGGGACCAGATGCCGCCGAACACCGCCTCGGTCAGCAGCGTGCCGAAGCCGCGCGGCAGGTCGGGTCCATCGCCCCGCAGGCGCTTCTGCATCGCCTCGCCCCGGGTGCGGAGCTCCTCGCGGGTCATACGGCTGCCTCCTTCGGCGCGGTTACTTCTGCGGCGTTGCCGGGGGCGGGGTGGCGCTGGAATACACCGCCAGCGACTGCAGGAAGTTCTTTCCCTGGTCGAGGCTGGCGCCCCAGGTGAACAGGGCGAGGTAGTCTTTCAGGCTGCCGAAGCCGTCGGCGAGCGCGTACAGCGCCACGCCGCTGACCACCGAGGCGGCCAGAGCCAGCCCGGACGACAGCAGGTCCGCCGTGGCGAAGAAGTTCCAGATACGGAAGGACTCCGCGCGGCGGATCGCAACCGGTGGGGCGGAACCTACTGGCGGACCCGCATGTCCCTGATAAGCCACCGACACACGGGCGGTGAACTGGCCGGGCTCGGGGGAGTACTGCGCGATGCGCGGCTCGCTGGAAATGGCGGTCAGCGGCACCGTGTGGGACGCCCGCCAGAACGCCCATTTCGGCGGCGTGTTGCGCAACTCGATCGTCCAGTGCCAGGTCAGCTTGTTGCCGAACAAGTAGCAGCCGGCGAGCGCGCTGTCGGTGGCACGCACGCGGAAGGTGATCGGATCAAACGCCTGGACCGGGTCGCCGGCCGGACTCTCGATCAGCAGATCCGCAGCGGACAGCCCTACCAGAGTGCTCCACCAGAAGTCGTCCACCACCCGATACACTTGCTCGATCTGCGCATCCGGCCAGTTCGGCAGGGCCAGCAGCGCGGCGAGCGGCGCCGGATGGTCGCGCAGCTCCCACATGATGGACAGGCGCGCGTAAGCCGCCTCGGTGGCATTCTTTGCGCCAAGGTCCGGCGGATCGGTCTGCAACGCTTTTTGCAGCACCGCCAGCAGATCGGTGGCGGATGCACGCGCCGCCGCCGGCAAATCGCCCGGCTGCACCTCGGCGCAGCGCGCGACGATCGAGGGCCGCAGGTCGGCCCAGTAGCAACTTTCCTGCTGCGCCGCATTGCTCATCCACCCCGCCAGCGCGCTCAGCAGACTGCTCAGCCGCGTCACGTCCGCATCGGCCAGCGGTCCCGCGCCGATCTGCCGGGTGATGCGGCCCAGCGCCCACTCGGCGCGGCGGCGCACCTGGGCGTCCGGGATGTTGGCGGCGATCTGCTGACGGACCTGGCGAACCTGGGCGAGGATGCCGAGCGTCGCCGATGCGGCGGTCAGCCGCGCGCTGATCTGGTCCTGGCCGCTCAGCCAATGGCGCCGGCTGAGTGCCTCGGTTTGGCGCAGTGTGGCGCGCAGCCAGATCACCGGCAGGATCGGCGGTTCGTCGGCCAGCCAGATGGGGCGCAGATCGGCCAGTTGCTGCAGGAACACCGCACGCTGCCGCAGCATGCCGACCACGCGGGTGGCGAGGAACGACATGATCGCTGCCAGGATCAGCACCAGGACCGCGCCCAGCGCGTTGTTGCGCAGCTTCAGCGACACCGTCAGGAGCTGGGCGTTATCGGTCGTTGAATCCGCTGCGACGAAGCGCAGCGGCAGCGTGTAAACGCCGGCCGGCAGATCGTGGAAGGCCAGCGTGATAGTGGCCTGACCGCCCGGGGCAATGTCGCGCGCGCGGGCCGAGGGCGCCGTGAAAAGACCAGTATCCGGCGTGCCGTTGTAACTGGCGCTGATGGATTTGCCGGGATCGAAGCCGGCGCCCGGCGCCACCAGCCCGGTGTCGAGCCGCGCGGTCACGCCGTTCAGCGGAAACGATCCGCTCTTGTCGAACGCGTGCACCGTCACCGTCGGGGTCTGGCCGCCGATGCACCACGCCGGAACGAACCACAGGCACCACGGACGTGCGGCGGACAGCGTCGCCGTGTTCTGGTCGAGCACCAGTGTCGCCGGACGGACATCGGCCGCCGAGCTGAGGTTGAAGCGCCAGCTTGTGGTTTGCTGGACGCCCGGCGTGGCGGTGGGCGTGCTGAGGATCAGCGTACCGCCGAACGTGCCGCCGGCCGGGAAGGCCGGGACATGCAGGTTGATCGGCAGCAGCGGCTGCGTGAACGGAACATTGTCGAGGTGGGTGACGCCTGTGCCGGTGTCCGCGCCGACCGTGAACGTCACCGCCAGCGTCACGCCCTGATCGTTGCGGAAGTCGCCCAGATCGAGCATCACGCCGCTGGCCGGGCCACCCGAGCGGATGATGCGGATCGGCACGCTGCCCGGCGCGGCGACGGCCAGCGTGACCTGCTGCGCCGGTGTCTCGGTCAGGTCCAGGCTGAAGGCCGGCGGCGGGGTCGGTTGTACCGGGGCCGGTGTTGGTTGTGCCAGGGCCGGCGCACCCGCGGCGGCGAGCGCGGCCGCGAGCCATACGCCGAACCACTGGCCCGGTCGCATCACGTCGTCACTGGCATCTGGAAGCCTGGCGTGGAGCGCGACACTTCCAGTTCCGCTTCGTTCATGTCGGCCGCCACGTCAGCGAACAGCGGCGTGCTGAGATAGCGCTCGCCGGTGTCGGGCAGCATGCAGAGGATGTTCGATCCCTTCGGCGCCTCGGCGCAGACCTGCAACGCACCGGCGAAGGTCGCGCCTGACGTGATGCCGACGAAGATGCCCTCCTTCTGCGCCAGTTCGCGGCTGCACTTCAACGCGTCGGGGCCGGCGATGCGGAGGACCTTATGGATCGTGCCGCTGTCCACCGCGTCGCCCAGCAGCTTCGGAATGAAGTCGGGCGCCCAGCCTTGCATCGGATGCGGCTTGAACGCCGGATGCGCCGCCGCGGGCGATCCATCCTCGTTGCGTTCCTGCGGCGTGCCGCTGGTCAGCATCGCGGCGTCGCTCGGCTCACATACCACGATCTTGGTCTCCGGCCGTTCCTTCGCCAGCACGCGCGCGACGCCCTTCAGGGTGCCGCCGGTGCCGTAGCCGGTGACCCAGTAGTCCAGCTTCTCGCCCGCGAAATCGTCGATGATCTCCCGCGCGGTGGTGCGGGAGTGCATGTCGGGGTTGGCTTCGTTCTCGAACTGGCGGGTGAGGAACCAGCCGTGCGCAGCGGCGAGTTCGATCGCCTTGTTGACCATGCCGACGCCGCGGCCGGAGGCGGGTGTGATCACCACCCTGGCGCCGAGGAAACGCATCAGCCGCCGCCGCTCGACGCTGAAAGTTTCCGCCATGGTGACCACCAGCGGATAGCCCTTCTGCGCGCACACCATCGCCAGGCCGATGCCGGTGTTGCCGCTGGTTGCCTCGATGACGGTCTGGCCGGGCTTCAGCTTGCCGGTGCGCTCGGCTTCCTCGATGACGCCGAGCGCGAGACGATCCTTCACCGAACCGAGCGGATTGAATGCTTCGATCTTGACATAGAGGTTCACGCCGGGAGGTGCCAGCTTGCCGATCTTCACAACGGGCGTTCTGCCGACGGTCTCGCAGATGTTGCCGAACAAGCGTCCCATGCTGGCCTCCCTCAGTGATTTGCGTCATGCGCGACACGCAGCGCATTTTGCGCCGCGTCGCTGCTGGTGCCGGCATTTACGCATTGGGGGCAGCGCTCGTAAAGCAGGCTGGCTGGCGATGCGGCTTGAACCGCGTTGTCGATGCAGGTCGATGAAACCGGGAATGGCAAGGATATTGCGGGCGTATCGGGCTTGTACGGAAGGAATTTCGATCGTTGGCGCCGATCATGCCAACAACGACTTTCTTCAGGCATTCGAAAGCTGCCACCGCACAATGCCTGGCGTGATCGCCCAGGCGGATCACTGGAATCAGGACGGGGTTTGCGGAGACAGCATGACCAGGCGAAGCGCACCCTGCGCGGTGCCCCCTTCCTGGCACGATCCTGGCACGTTATTTGCTGGGTTATTTGCCGGTATGAACGCACGCACAGCCATGATCCCGGACTCATGAAACACATTGCGGTCCTGACGAGCGGTGGTGACGCTCCCGGCATGAACGCGGCGATCCGCGCCGTGACGCGCGGCGCGCTGGACCTGGACATGACGGTGCATGGGGTGCTCCAGGGCTGGCAAGGCCTCGTTGATGGGCAATTCCGTCAGCTCAGTGCCCGCGATGTGGGCGGTATCATCCAGGTTGGCGGCACATTCCTGGGCAGCGCGCGCTCCGCTGAGTTCCGCGAGGCAAGCGGGCGGTCCAAGGCACTGCGCAACCTCGCGCAACGCAGCATCGACGGCGTGGTGGTGATCGGCGGCAACGGATCGCAGACCGGATCGTACATGTTGAGCCAGCTCGGCGTGCACGTGGTGGGCATCGCCTCCACCATCGACAACGACTTACTCGGCACCGACATCACCATTGGCTGCGACACCGCGATCAACGTGACGCTCGGCGCGATCGATCATCTGCGCACCACTGGGTCTTCGCACAATCGCGCCTTCGTGGTGGAAACGATGGGGCGCGACTGCGGCTATCTGGCGATCATGGCCGGCCTGGCGGGTGGCGCGGAGGTTATTTCCATTCCGGAGTTCGAAGTGCCGGCCAGCGAGATCGCGCACCGGCTGCGCGCGGCGTACGAACGCGGCAAGACGCATGCGATCGTGGTGATCGCCGAGGGGGTGAAGGAAAACGCCGCGAAGGTACTGGCGTATTTCGAGGCCGAGCAACAGCGGACCGGCTTCGAGCTGCGGGCGACGACGCTGGGACATGTCGTGCGCGGCGCACCGCCGAGCGCGTTCGATCGGATCCTGGCAACGCGGCTGGGCGTCGGCGCGGTGAAGGCACTGAGCGACGGCGAGACGGGCGTGCTGGTGGGCTGGCAGAACAACGAAGTGCGGCGCACCCCGCTGGCGGAGATCACCGGGCGCACCAAGCCGGTCCATACGGAATTGCTGGAACTGGCGCGCGTATTGGCGAAGTAACCGACCGCCCGCTGAGGCCGTCAGCGAGCAGCAGCTCGATGATATCCAGCATTATATATGCAACCTTGGCAGATCGTAGTCTGCGTGCTCTCGCGCGCGGGCGCACCGTTTGACCCGGCCATCGCTGGGGCAACCTGCCTCAGGCCGGCAAACTTATGGCGTACCGCGCACAGCCAACCGTTCAATGCGCCATCAGCACTGGCACGGTCATGCGCTGGAACAATGTGCGGCTGACACCGCCGATCAGCGCCTCGCGCAGCGGCGAGCGGTGATAGGCTCCCGCCACGATCATATCGACGGAGAGATCGGCTGCCCGCGACAGCAGCACATCGGCGATGCTGTTTTCGCCTTGCAGCGTTTCCTCGGGATGGGCAGTGATCCCATGCCGTTCCAGGTGCTGTACGATGCACCGCATCGGCACCCGGTCGCGCTGAAACTCCCGGGAATGCGGGCGCACCGCCATCAGGGTCACCATCCGCGCCGAGCGGATGATCGGAACCGCGTCGTTCAGGGCCCGCGCGGCTTCGCGCGACCCATCCCAGGCAATCAGCACACGCCGGCCAACGCGCGGGAAGCTGCCGATATACGGGATCATCAGCACGGGGCGGCCACAATTGATGACGATCTCCTCCGGCCGGTACCAGGCGGGTACGGGCCCCGCGCTGCCGTTCACCTGGCCGATGACCACAAGATCCGCGGCCTGCGCGAGCAGTACCAGCTTGGCCATATCCGCCCGGCCCAGCGAATGCCAATCGCCACGGTCCCTGAAGCATCGTGCCGTTTCGCGAAATTGGTGCTCGGCGGAATCGACCCCGGCAACGCTTCGCGTGAGTTCGGCAACACTGGACGCAGCCGCAGGCACGAGTCCATGTCGCGGCACGGTCAGGGCTGCGGGAAAATCACCGACACGATCGTCGTGCAGGAAAGCCGCGCTGAGACAGGCCTCCTGCTCGCCCGCAACAGCGGCCGCAAGTTGGAGACGCCCCTCACTGGCCGGCCCGGTATCAAGGATAACCAGGATATCTCTCAGTCCCATGCACGCCTCCCTGCGCCAATGATCGGTCGTCAGCGCCGCCCCCTTCTCATGCCTCGGAAGAGGTTCAAACAAATCGAGCTTCGTGATTCGGCACTACGTCTGATAACAGACACTTTCCAGAAAGCTGGAAGCAAGGCATACAATTGGCTTGCTGCGTGGTGTCCACCATGTTGAAGGCGTCACTTATGCCGGGCGGACCATTCTCATATTTTTCCCGTAACGAGCCCGCTCGCGGCCGATCAACGGTTTCGTTCCGCACGCCTCGCCCACCGTTCAATCGACTGAACATGCCGCAGCGCGGCGCGTTCGGATTTCCGAACACATCACGGTTGCGTGAGCAGCGGCTGATTTCCGGCCTCACATGGTTTGCCGGGCGAGTTGCGGCCTGCGTCCGCACCCGCATCCGTCTCCGGGCGATATGGCCGCTGCCATTGTCCACGCGGGTGCCCATCGTGTCAGGCGCGCTGATCCTGGTCGTTGCGCTCGGATTGTCGCGCGCTCTGATGTCCACGGTGGCGCGGGAGCAGGAAATCGGCGTGCGCCGGATCGAGGCTGTCTATCTGGATGGCATCGCCACGACGCTTTATCCGCATGTGCTGTCGCGCAATCTCGCCAATACGATCGAGGCGCTGCATCGCACCATGTGGTTCCACCAGGACATGAGCGAGGAGCGGGCCATCGTGCGCCTGCCGGACGGTCGCTTGTTCGCCGACGTGTCGGGGCCGCACGCCGACACCGGCGGCATCGACCCGTACCACGATGCCGCACTCAGGCAGCGGCTGGAGCACGAGGGCGGCTTCGTCTTCGACGCCAATACCGGTACCGGGTGGGCATCGCGCGCGATCGTGCGCGACGGCAATCATATCGCCGACCTCTACGTCGCGCTGGAACTGAAGCCGCTGATCCAGGAACGGCGCGATCTTCGCCGCACACTGCTGGTGGCAACGGTGCTGGCCGGGCTGGGTGCCGCGGGCCTGGGATTTCTGATCGTGCGTCGCATGATCCTGCCGGTGCGCCTCCTGACGGATCGATTGCAACGCGCGCAGATCGGCGATTTCGCTCGCGTGCCGGCCGCGAAACTGCCGCCGGGATCCAGCGAATACGGCCGCCTGCTGCGCGGCTATAACGGCCTGGTGGATGCGCTCGCCGAACGGGACGCGATGGCCGCGCGGCTGGCGGAGCGCGAGCGTGAGAGCGTGCTGGGCCGCCTCGCCGCCACCGTCGCACACGAAGTGCGCAATCCCCTGGGCGGGATGTCCACCGCGCTCGATACGGTTCGCAAGTTCGGCGACGATCCGGGCGTGCGTTCGAAGGCGCTCGACCTGATCGAACGCGGGCTGTGGAGCATCCGTGACGTCGTGGGTTCGGTGCTCGCGTTCCACCGCATGCCGCCGGACCATCGCCAGCTGACGGCGGACGATCTGGATGACCTGCGGCTGCTGATAGTACCGGAACTCACGCGTCGCCATCTGCGCCTGGCCTGGCGCAGCAGCATCGCCGGCACGGCCGACGTGCCCGCGACGGAGATGCGCCAGATCGCGCTCAATCTGCTGCTGAATGCTTGCGAGGCTTCGCCACCCGGGTCGGAGATCGGCTTCGACGTATCGGTCCAGGACCCCGACGGAATTGCGGGCGTGCGGGAGCTGCATCTTGAAGTGTCGGACGCCGGCCTCGGCCTGCCGCAGGGAGTCGTCGCGGCGTTGACCGAATCAGGCTTGACCGATCCAACCGATCCACCGCGCGGGCTCGGCATCCGCGTCGTGCGCGACCTTGTTCATGGCCTGGGCGGCCGCATCGTTGCCACGACCGGCGATCACGGGTCCCGCATCACCGTCGTTCTGCCCGCGGGCACATGCGCAAGCCAGGAGGCGATCGCGTGAACAGCGGCGCCGCACTGATCGGCATCATCGAGGACGATCCGATCATGGGCGAATCGTTGGTGCAGCGCCTGCAACTGGAAGGCTATCGCACGTGCTGGTGGCAATCCGGCGAAACTGCCCTGGACGAATTGCGCGGCGCCGGCTGCCAGATACTTCTCTGCGACATACGGCTGCCTGATCTGAACGGCGAGCAATTGTTTCGCCGCGCGCTGCCGGACCTTGGCACCACGCCGGTGATCTTCGTCACCGCGTTCGGTGAAGTGGAGCAAGCGGTGCGGCTGATGCGCGCGGGCGCGGACGATTATCTTACGAAGCCGTTCGGGATCGACGCGCTGCTTACCAAGATTGCCGAGCTGTGCAACCGGGAAGCCGCCGCGGGCCGCGACATTGCCGGGCAACCGGGGCTAAGCGCATCCGCCGCGATGCGCCAGGTGCAGATCGAGCTGCTGCGCGTCAAGGACGGCACCGCCTCGGTGCTGCTGCTGGGCGAAACCGGCGTGGGGAAGGAAGTTGCGGCCCGCCAACTGCATGATGCCTCGATCCGGCGAGAGCAACCATTCGTCGTGGTGAATTGTGCGGCCATTCCGATCGACCGCGCCGAGATGGAGATGTTCGGCCACGAACGCGGCGCGGTCGCGGGCTCCCGTACCGCGCAAGTCGGCCTGGTGGAACAAGCCGGTGCCGGTACCTTGTTCCTCGACGAGGTATCGACCCTGCCGCCGGCGTTGCAGGGGAAGCTGCTTCGCCTGCTGGAAGCCGGGACCTATCGCAGGATCGGCGGGTCGCAGGAACTGATGTCCGAAGCGCGCATCATTTCGTCGAGCAACGCCGACCTGCGCGCGCTGGTGGCGGAAGATCGCTTCAGGGCCGATCTGTATTATCGGCTCAATGGCATCGAGCTGCGCATTCCGCCGCTGCGCGCGCGGTGCGACGATATCGTGCCGATCGCCGAGCACTATCTGGTGCAGTTTGCTCGCCTTGCCGGGCATCGCGTGCCGGCACTGACGCAACCGGCGATCGCGGCGCTGCAAGATTATGCCTGGCCGGGCAACGTTCGGGAGTTGCGTCACCGGCTGGAGCGCGCCGTCAGCCTGGCGGGCGACGTACCGCAGCTTCTGCCGCACATGATCTTTCCCGAGCAATTCCTGCACGAGCAACCGAAGGAGCGAATCTCCAGCCTGGCGGAGGCGCGCGATCGCGCCGAACGTCTGCATATCGAGGAAGCGATACGCCGCACCGGTGGCGAGATCGCCAAGGCCGCAAGCCTGCTCGGCATCTCCCGCACCACGCTGTGGGACAAGATGCGGCGCTTGCGGATACAGTAGGTGCCGGCGGTCTGTCAGGCCCGGGGCTTATGCCAATCCGCGAAGACGTTGACCCATGGGGTACCGGATGCAGTCATTGCGAGGAGCGAAGCGACGAAGCAACCTCGATCGTGATGATCCGCATGCGGCCCTGATATAACGAGCGCCATGCTGATCCGGGTAACCCCAACCATCTCGATCGACGACACGGAGCTGCACGAGGATTTCCTGCGCGCGTCGGGTGCCGGCGGGCAGAACATCCAGAAGGTGGAAACCGCGGTGCAGTTGCGCTTCGACGTGCGGAACTCGCCCAGCCTGCCCGACGCGGTGCGCGCGCGGCTGGAGCGGCTGGCCGGGCGGCGACTGACTCGGGATGGCGTCCTGGTCATCGCGGCGCAGCGGCATCGGACGCGCGAGCGCAACCGCGTGGACGCGCTGGAACGTCTGCTGCTGCTGATACGCACCGCGGCAACCCCGCCACCGCCGCCGCGCCGGCCAACCAAGCCGAGCCGTGCGTCGCGGGAGCGTCGGCTGGGCGAGAAGACGCACCGCGGCACACTGAAGGCGCTGCGCGGCAAGCCCTCGGACACGTAGCGGCGGGCTTGCCGCAGGCGTCCGGATGCGCGGCGGGACATGCGGCGTGTCGGATCGCACTGGGCGTCGGGTTCGCGATCAACGCCGAAGTGTCATTGGCGAGACTGAGGGCAGCATCACCGCGACGGTCTATCCAGGCGCCAGACAACACTGCATCTCATGTCCCGGCGTCGCAGCCGCGCCGGTTTACCGCGTTGCAACATTCACAAATTCTGCAACAGGCCAGTCGCGGTTTTCATCCAGGCCGGTACCAGGCGCATCTATCCCCAGACCCTTATTCTGCAATCGTGCGTCAGCTCCATTCGCAGGACCGTATAAGCCGGCAACCCCAACCATAAACGACCGTCGTCCATGGGTCGAAATAAAAGCCGCGTCTGTTCACCTAAGCGTGGCCAGCAGTCTTGCGGATGGCCATAAGGCACTTTGAACCAGCGTTGACCAAGCCTGATATACATTGTCGTGGAACGACTGCCTGAGACGAAATTAGTGCCTTCGATTATGCCCTCGACCTCGCTGAATCGTCCGGCACTCAGGTCAGACCGATCTCGATAGTCCGCCGCCGCACTCCACAAAAAAATTCCTGCCAAGGCTGCATTCATCACTGTCAAAACCAGTCCCGCGAAGATCGGATGCCTCGCCAGTGCTGGTCGCTGCTTCGCCGGCACAACGAAAAAGCACAGGTATGCCAGCCACAATCCGGCAGCCACCCAGAGAACACCAATTGCCCCCCAAAACCATAGGCCCCAATTGGTTCGAGCGTCATAAATCGTGATCCATGTCATGATTTCTAAATAGCCGAGCGCACCCTTCACTGTCAGCCCGTTAATGTAGCAACCCGTGGGGCAATGCTAACGTCGAGGACAGCAAAGGTTCAACTCATAAATCGAAAATTTTGCAACAATCCCAACCAGATGAAAAGTCTGACCTTTCCGGCCCATAAGCCCGGTTTCAATGACGCTGGGCAGTCCGCACCCGGCCGCAACCGCAGGCTCTGCCGGAGGCAGCTCGCCACGCCGCGCCCGGCCTCCTGGCAACCAACCCCTCAGTGCAGCCCGTAGAACCCCTTCGCCCCACCGGCCATCACCGCCGCCTGCGTCGCCGCCGGCGCGTTGCCGAGCAGCGCCCGCACCTTCGCCGGAGCGCCAGGGAAGAAGCCGTCCGGATGCGGATAATCCGTCGCCCACAGGATCTTGTCCGGACCGACATAATCCACCAGCGCGCCGAGGCAGCCTTCCACCGGCTCGAACGCAATCCAGCAGTTGCGCCGGAGCAATTCGGAAGGCCGCGTCGTCAGCCCCGAATCATTGAACCCGACGTCGTCGAAATGCCGGTCCGTGCGGTCCAGCCACGGCGCAATCCAGCCGCCGCCCGACTCAAGGAACGCGATGCGCACCTTGGGATGCCGCTCGCACACGCCGCCCCAGATCACCGCCATACAGGCCAGCATCATCTCCATCGTAACACGCTTGCGTGCCAGTGCTCGCGATCATCCGTCGCGCGATGTGCGCTGCCCGAGCCCTTGCGCCAGCATGGCAACAGCGAGCGCGTTCAGACTGACACCCTCCTCACGCGCCCGCTCGGCCAGGCTGCGATGCAGCGACTTCGGGGTGCGCAACACCCATTTCCCGCTGTAGGCCTCGGCGGCTTCCGTGGTTGGCGGCGGCACCGGCCGGCCGGCCTCGCGCATGGCGGCGATCCAATCTTGCTTCGCCTCGGCACCGTTGGCGATGGCTTCCTCGATCGTCTCGCCGTCCGACATGCAGCCGGGCGGGTCGGGGAATTCGATGAGGTAGCCGCCCCCCTCCTCCGCGGCGAGCGGGCGAACGGTGAAACGGTAGTCGGTCTGAATCATGAGTGCCTCGCACTGCATCGGCGCACACGCCAATAACCGTCTGGTTGGCGCATGCGACCTGGCGGTGATATTATCGCACAAGGTACTCGCCAGGACACGGGGTAGGTCCGCATGGACATTACGAAGGACATCCAGCCAATGACCAACTTCCGCAATCACTCCGCCGATGTCATGCGGCACTTGCGGGAGACTGGCCGCCCTGTGGTATTGACGGTCAACGGCAAGGCGGCAGCCGTCGTGCAGGATGCGGAGGCCTATCAGCGTTTGCTCGACCTCGCCGCGGAAGCCAATGCGGCCGAGGGGATCCGGCAGGGACTGGAAGACCTGAAAGACGGTCACACCCGGCCTGCCGAGGCGGTGTTCGACGAGATCCGCGCCGAGCATGGCATACCGCGTTGAGCTGACGGACCGAGCCGCGCGGGACCTCCGACACCTGTATCGGATCATCAATGCGGAGCACTCGATCCAGGCGCGTACGTGGTTCAATCGGCTGGAGCATGCGATCCTGAGCCTGGATGAAAGTCCGGCGAGATGCGCGGTTATCCCCGAGGACAGCAATCTGCAGCACCTGCTGTATGGTCGCAGGCGAAACGTTTATCGGGTCATTTTCACGATCGATGAGAGCGCCCGCATCGTTACTGTGGTTCATATCCGGCATGGCGCGCGCGATGCATTCCGACCGAACGAAGAAATGTAATACCAGGGGCCGAAAGTCCTGACTCTTGTGTCATGGCCGGGCTTGGCCCGGCCACCCACGGCTTGTCTCGCGGCATACGGCAAAGACGTGGGTGACCGGGCCAAGCCCGGTCATGACACACGGGGACGTGCCGTGCAGCCGTACGTCAAAACTTACGGCCCCTGGTATAAGCGCCATGCCGCTTCGGAGCGCCGGTGGACCGTTCCGTAATGAATGGTGCCATTGATTGCTGTGGATTGAGCGCGTCGAAGCGAAATCCAAGAATATCGCAGCAACGGGAAATCCTGGCCACGATCTTGTATGTCTTTCAAACTCCCCTGATATTCGCCGGAATTGTGCAACGGCCCATGCGGAGGCCTCGTTCGCAACGAAAGTGCCTGGCGATTTGTCTTCCGGGGCGATTCCCGGTGTCGTTCGTCTGCCGGAGCCGATTATTTCCCGTCGATGAGACTGCCGGCCGCCGCCGCGAATTCCTGCAACAGCTCAATCGTTCGTTCCAGTTCTTCGATTTCAGGCAGTGGCTCCGGTGCGTCTTCCAACCCCGGATACCGATACGCGATGCCCATATCGAAAGAGAGCGCACGGAATCGGCGTAACCCGCGAACTGAGGGAAAACCGTCAACAGGCGCGCCGCGAGATCGTCCAGATCGTGGGTCCGGCGGAATGGTTCGCCAGCGAGAACGAGCAAGGCTTTCACCAGCTTTTCGGCGGCTTGCTGGACATGATATGCGCTGGCCCCGGGACGCGGGAGACGGACGGCGGCGATCGCGACATCGATATCTTCCGCGACGATCGCCAGCCATCGTCTGGCCTCGGCGCGGTTTTCGGGCTGGATGGGCCGCTCAGGCCCGCTCATACACCGCGATCCCGTCAATCTCCGCTTCGTAAGCGATTGTGCCTGCGATCTTCGCCCGGCGGCGGTAAACGGCGTCCCTGACGGGTATCACGTCAGCCGGATGATCGTAACCGCGCCTGGCTTCCCAACCTGCCCGCAAGGTCAGATGGCCGGCGGGTGCGTCGTCATCCAGAATGACAAGAAGATCGATGTCGCTGTCCGGCCCGGACTCGCCCCGCGCCCGAGAGCCAAACAGCAGAACACGGCGCGGATGGAAGTAATCCACGACCCGGTTCAGCAACTCTGGCGGCACCAGCGGTGTCTCGCGCATCGTGCGGCTCCTTTGTCCCGTTCCGACATGGGACCCTTCCGCGGGCCTTTGGCGAAATCGCGACCTTGTGCGGCATCATACCATGGATGGGCCCGAGCGGCAGGCTTCCGTCGGACAACTGCAAAATACAGGGGGGCTACACTCAAAAGGAGAAGGGGCGCGATCCCCTTATCGCCGCGCGACCGAACGAGATTGGCGAACCCAAGGCCACGGGTCTGGGATCGCGCTCGATCGCACTGCGACCGAAAAGCAGGAGACTTCGACCATGGATAACGACGAAGCGTCGCGCCAATGGAATAGTGCGGCCGCGGGTTGGCGCCCGCGGGGAAATAAACGAATCGACCGGCGCGGCGCACCCCCGTCATGCCGACGAAGGTCGGCATCCACGACTT
>DASXFW010000365.1:0-2097 GCA_036489395.1 Acetobacteraceae bacterium
CACCGTCGGCGCCGATGACCGCCCGTTGTCATCGGCGCAGGTGTTGCGCGATGTGATCGAGGAAGCGACGCTCGCCGACGAACTCGGCATCGAAGCGTTCGGCGTCGGCGAGCACCATCGGCCCGATTTCGCCATCTCGGCACCCGAAGTGGTGCTTGGCGCCATTGCCGGCCGCACCAAACGGATCCTGCTCGGCTCGGCCGTGACGGTATTGTCGACCGACGATCCGGTTCGGCTGTTCGAGCGTTTCTCTTCGCTCAATGCCGCATCGAGCGGACGCGCCGAAGCGCGACTCGGACGCGGCTCGTTCACCGAATCCTTTCCGCTGTTCGGCTTCGAGCTGTCACAATACGAAGAACTGTTCGAGGAAAAGCTCGATCTGTTCGCCGCACTGATCCGTAATGACAAGGTTACTTGGAGCGGTCATACGCGCCCTCCCCTTAGTGATCAGCGGGTGTTTCCGCCGCTCGAAGACGGCTCGCTGAAAGCCTGGGTCGGGGTCGGCGGCAGCCCGGAATCGGTCGTTCGCGCCGCCCGTTACGACTTTCCGCTGATGCTTGCCATCATCGGCGGCGATCCCAAGCGCTTCGTGTCCTATGTCGATCTCTACCACCGTGCCTGTCAGCAATTCGGCCGGCCCGCGCGAGCCGTCGGCCTCCACGCGCACGGCTACGTAGCGGATACCGACCAGCAGGCGCGCGAGGAGCTGTGGCCCCACTACAAAGCCTCACGCGATCGAATCGGCGCCGAGCGGGGCTGGCCGCCGGTGACGCGCGCCTCGTTCGATTTTGAGGCCAGCGGCGGTGCGTTGAACGTAGGCTCGCCCGAAACGGTCGCCCGTAAGATCGCAACGACCGCCAAGGCCCTTGGGATTTCGCGATTCGATATGAAATATAGCCAAGGCACGCTGCCGCACGCTAAACTCATGCGTAGCATTGAACTTTATGGAGGTAAGGTAATCCCGTTGGTGCGCGATATCCTCGTATAATTTCAGGGGGTTGGGAGTAATTTGACGTATTCCCGCCGAATTCGACGAGAAGATTGAGCGCGCCATTGAATCGGGGTGGGGACCTCATGGTGGCAAAGGCAGGATCGCATCTTTTGGCTGCAACGGCGCTCGCCGTGCTGGCCGGCGCTTGCCTGGGCGCCGGCTCGGCGCGTGCGCAGGATGCTACCTGCCTCGCATCCCCGAATGGAGCGGCGCCAGCAGGGACCCATTGGTACTACAAGACTGATCAGGCGACCCACCAGAAATGCTGGTACACGCGGGGGCAGGAGCAAGCCGCTCAGGCAGCCCCGTCCCAGACAACGCCATCGCGACCCGCGCCGTCGAGGACGCCGGTCGCGCAGGCCGAGCCAGCCAATCCCGATGCGGACGCCACTCAGGCTCCGGAAGAATCGGCAGCTCCCGTCGGGCCTGCGCCTCAACGAATCCAGGAGCATGCGGCACCGATCGCGCCGCCGGCGCTGAGGCGCGCAGTTCCGCCGATTGCCCGAGTTCCAGTACCTGCTGCTGATCCCCGCGGGGAGAATCAGCCGATCACGACGGCCACAGCTGCCGCGCCGGCCGCAGCCGGTATGCCGGCCACCACAGACAACGTCGCCTGGCCGGCCCCACCATCCATGCCGCAGACCGAGGGCGCAACGGGATCGCCTTTCCCACCGCCGCCTATTGTGGGCCCCCAAGTTGACCCATCAGGCCCTGCGGTGGCCTCGCAGGCACCGAGCGCGGCCAGTTCGACTGCCGCGGCAGACCCGCCGCCCTCAAGCGTAACCGGGCAACAGCCCGCCAGCGATGGTGCGGCCCCGAAGGCCGAGGCGGACGCGCCCGTTCGGGCAAACCCGCCAGGCCGGATATCCGTGCTGCTGGTTCTGGTCGGGCTGATCGTCCTCCTGGTCGTCGGCATGCTGCTGCGCCGGCTCGTGGAATACGCTTTGAGTCGGCGACGCGTCATCAACCTGGCGCGGCAGGAGCCCCGGTTGGTGGAACCAGTCGCAGTCCCACCGCCGCCGATGCCTGCTGTGCTGCGGCACGCGCCCAGCGTCGTGCCTGGTCTCGCGCAGACCCAGCAACGCGCCACCGAAGTCGAGGCGGAG
>DASXFW010000038.1:0-3617 GCA_036489395.1 Acetobacteraceae bacterium
TGCTGAATACGCGCGGGGTTGGGTTTGTCGAAACGCTCTACGAGAACGCACTGGCGCAAGAGCTGCGCGATGCCGGCCTTCTGGTCGAAGACGTGCTTCTGGTCGAGCCGCAGACAGCGACGGAATTGAACGATGTGCACCGGATGCAATGCACCAATTATCTGAAAGCGCCCGGCCTGCCGCTCTACCTGCTGCTCAACTTCGGCAAGCCGCGTCTGGAAATCAAACGTGTGGTCCGAGGCCTGTGAACCGCACGAAACCATCTGCGTGTTCTGCGTGCATCTTCTGTTATCTGCGTTTAAAATTCTTTCTTGCCTTGCGGTGCTGCAGTATTGCCAGACGTCGCCAAGCGACATGCGATCCCGGCCCACCTTGAACAAGTGTCTGCTACTCGAGTTGGGCGCCCCAATGTTGCCATTCGTTCGCGGCCAGAGCCTGCCTTCCGCCAAATGTCGGGTGGCGACGCGCGAGACCCGAAACCAGGCCGTCTCGACTCCACCCATCGCAGACATTCGAACTGACCCACTACGAGGGCATGGCAGGAATCGACATGCTGTTCTCGGCGATCTCTGCGGTTCTCAGCGGACTCTGCGTTGAATAAGCCAGCCGCCCATGGCGAGGACCAAACGGGACGACCCAAGACCACCGCCACCTACCGCGAGGACCAGACGGGACGACCCAGGAACCTCCCCCGCATCGGCTTCAGCACGAACAACGCAAGCAGCGCGGTCAGCAAATCCATCACGACGGCCAGGAGGAACACCGGAATCCAGCTTCCCGTCGCATCGTGCAGCGCGGCGGCGGCAGGTCCACCCAGTACCGACCCGATCCCCTGCGCCATATACAGAAAACCATAGTTGGTGATGGCGTTCTTCACGCCGAACGTGTCGGTCAAGGTTGACGGGAACAGCGAGAAGATTTCGCCCCAGCCGAAGAAGACCACGCCGGACATCACGGCGAGCAGCAGCGCGTCGTGTCGTGCGCTCAGCATCAGCAGCACCGCGACCGCCTCCAGGGCGAACGCGATGAACATGGTGTTCTCGCGGCCGATCATGTCCGACAGCCAGCCGAAGAACGGGCGCGTCAGGCCGTTGGTGATGCGGTCCAGGCTGAGCGCGAAGGGCAGCGCCGCCATGCCGAACACCATCATGTTGGCGACGCCGAAATCGTGCATGAAGGGTGCGAACTGCGAGACGACCATCAGGCCGCCGGTGGACATCATCGTCATCATGACGAAGAGCACCCAGAAAACGGGCGTCTTCAGCATCTGGCGGGGAGCCGCATCCGGCACGCCCGACACGATCGCGACTGTCGTGGGCGGGGCCATATCCGCGGGCGGGCGGCGCATCAGGATGCCGGCGAGCGCGCCGATGCCTCCCAGGATGATGCCGAAGGTGAGCAGCGTCGATCGGTAGCCGGAGGTGTGGATCATCGACGCGATCGGGAACGTCGTCAGGATGGCGCCGAAGCCATAGCCGGCGGCGACGATGCCGGTGGCGAGGCCGCGGCGGTCGGGGAACCATTTCAGCATCAGGCCGACGATGCCGACATAAACGATGCCGGTGCCGACGCCGCAGAGCACGCCGTAGGCCAGGTAGAGGCCGGTCACGCTGGTGATCTGCGACGATACGATCCAGCCCAGTCCGCTCAAAATGCAGCCAAGCGTGATGAGGAAACGACCACCGAAACGCTCGACCAGCCAGCCCTGGATCGGCGACAGCCAGGTTTGCAGCACCACCAGGAGGGAGAACGTGATCTGGATGGCCGGCAGCGTGGCGCCGGTGGTGACCTGGAGGGGTTTGACGAACAGGGTCCAGACGTATTGCGGGCTGGAGATGGACATCATGGCGATCAGACCGAGCACGAGCTGGGTCCAGCGGGAGTTCAGGATGTTGGGCGTGGACAGCGCTTGTGTGGCGGACATGGGGTGCTCCGGATCGGCAGCCGCGGGACGTCGCGATGGGAGCGAGCAAGTTATGTGCCAGCGCCGCGTGGGCCTTGCTCCTGTCATTGCGAGTTGCCACCGGCCGGCGTGCCGAGCCGCCCCGGATGAAACGGTTGGCGTCACCCCCCACGTCATGCCGACGCAGGCCGGCATCCACGACTTGACACGGCTGCCGACTGCAAAGTCGTGGGTGGCCGGCCTGCGTCGGCCATGACACAGAATGGCCGACGCGTCTGGTTTCTTGCCAGGCCTGAAGGGCCGACGCCATCCCGTTCGTGACGAGCCGCCGGCAGCCGGTCACGACCGGGATTGCTTCGCTTCGCTAACAAGAAACCAAGGTTCCCCCCTCCCCTTGAGGGAGGGGGGAACCTACGTCAAGCGCCGATGCCGTTTCAACCAGGGCGGGTCGGCCGCTGCCGGCCGGTGGCCAACTCGCAATGACAGGGGGGTGCTCTGACAGCGGGCTCTGACCGGGGGCCGGCTCTCGACATACCCCGCCGCGCCATCCAATGATCCGCCGCGAGACAAGGGAGGCAAACGCATGCGCATCGCCATCATCGGCCAGCAGGATTTCGGCAAGGCTACCATGGAGGCATTCCTCGCCCGCGGCGACGAGGTCACCGCCGTGTTCTGCGCGCCGGAGAAGGGCCGCCCGGACCCGCTGCGCGTCGCCGCCGAGCAACGCGGACTGACCGTGCACCAGCTTCCCAAGCTGACCGACCCCGCGGCGCAGGAGGCGATGCGTGCCGCCGGCGCCGATGTCGGCGTGATGGCCTACGTCACGCAGTTCGCGCCGCAGGATTTCGTCAGCATCCCGAAATTCGGCACCATCCAGTTCCACCCCAGCCTGCTGCCGCTGCATCGCGGCGCGTCATCCATGAGCTGGTCGATCATCTGCGGCCGGACCGAGACGGGCTTTTCCATCTTTCGTCCGACCGACGGGCTGGATGAGGGGCCGGTGATCCTGATGCGCTCGGTGCGGATCGAGCCGGAGGACACGCTGGGGTCGCTCTATTTCGGCAAGATCTTCCCAATGGGCGTGTCGGCGCTGGTGGAGGTGGCCGAGCTGGTGGTGGCCGGGAAGGCGCCGGCACTGGCGCAGTACGAACCGGACGCGGGGTATGAGGGCATCCTCCGCGACGCCGAATCGCGCATCGCGTGGCCGACGCATGTCGATATGACCTACAATTTGATCCGCGGCTGCGATCCCGCCCCCGGCGCCTGGACCCCGATGGGCGAGCACAAGGTCTTCTTGTTCGACGCCCGCAAGCGCATCGCGCGCACCTTCTCTGAGGTGAAGGGCAAGAAGATCGGCGAGGTCGTTGCGGTCGGCGAATCCGGCCTGGTGGTGCACGGCCAGGGCGGCTTCATCGAGGCGCGGCGCGTGCGCGTCGATGGCGGGCGCAAGGTCGCCGCGGCCGAGGCGGGAATCGCCGTCGGCACGATCCTGGGCGGGTAACAGGCGCAGATCGCAGCAGGACGCCCCCCTCCCCTTGCGGGAGGGGTTGGGGGAGGGGTGCGTACATCCACCGACCGCGGATGTACGCACCCCTCCCCCAACCCCTCCCTCTGTTCAGACCGGGGACATAGCTGACACATGTTCGGGGACATAGGTGACACAATTGAGCCTTGGAACCGGTGCGGAAGGAACGCGTCGTGCCTTGGCGGGAAG
>DASXFW010000039.1:0-1761 GCA_036489395.1 Acetobacteraceae bacterium
GGAGGGGTCGGTGTTGTACAAATCGACCCCTCCCCCAACCCCTCCCTCAAGGGGAGGGGAGAACCTGCGCTCCACACACTTTACCTGCCACGTAATCGATAACCGCCACCAGATCCGTCAAATCTGCTCTTGCACCCACGCAAGTTAGAAAAAGAGCAGAGAGATGAATGACATTGATGCGGCAGTTCCGTATGCGGAGTTGTCGATAAAGCGCTGGCTGGCACTGGCGGTGATCCTCGCCGGCACGTTCATGGTCACGCTCGATTTCTTCATCGTGAACGTGGCGATTCCCTCCATGCAGAACGATCTGCATGCCGGCACGGCGGCGATCGAGTGGATCGTCGCGGGCTATGGCCTCGCCTACGCCGCGCTGCTGATCACCGGCGGACGATTGGGCGATCTGTATGGGCGGCGCGCGATCTTCAACTATGGGCTGGCGATATTCTCGCTCGCGTCGGCCGCGTGCGGCGTGGCACCGAACGCCGCCATCCTGGTGATCGCACGCGCGATGCAGGGCGTCGGCGCGGCATTGCTCGCACCGCAAGTGCTGGCGATCGTCGGCACACTCTACACCGGAGCCAACCGGGCACGCGCGTTCGCGGCGTATGGCGCAGTACTCGGCTTGTCGTCAGCGTGCGGCCAGGTGATCGGCGGACTGCTGATCCGCGCCGACGCGCTTGGGCTGGGATGGCGCGCGTGCTTCCTGGTCAACGTGCCGATCGGCCTCGCCGCGTGGGCACTGACCGGCGTCGTGGTGCCGGACATTCAGACGCGATCCCGCAGCAGTCTCGACATGCGCGGCGCCGCGCTGGTGGCCGCCGCGATCGGCGCCGTGTTGTTCGCCCTGATCGAGGGCCGCGAGCAGAATTGGCCGCTCTGGACATGGCTGTGCATCGTGGCCTCGGCGGTGTTGCTCGCGCGTTTCGTGCTGCACCAACGCCAACGCACGGCGCTTTGCCTCGCACCACTGATCGATCCCGCCTTGTTCGACGTCCGCCGCTTCCGCATCGGTCTGCTCGCCGTGCTGGTCTTGTTCGGCGGCGTCGCGTCGTTCTTCTTCGTGCTGGCGCTGTATCTGCAACGCGGCCGAGGCCTTGGTCCGCTGCCATCCGGCCTGGTGTTCACCGCGTTGGCGCTGCCATTCACCGCCACGTCGCTGAATGCCGGCCGCATCGGCCGATGGCTCGGCCGGCCGCCGCTGGTGCCGGGCGCGATCGGGATGGCGGCAGGCCTCGTGGCGCTGCGCCTGGCGATCGGATGGGAGGGCACCGGCGGGCCGCTGCTGCCGATGCTCGGCGCGCTGGTCATCGACGGCGCGGGCATGGGGCTGGTCATGGCGCCGTTGGTCGCCGCGGTGCTGGCGGGGCTGCCGGCCAGGCACGCCGGCGCGGCGGCGGGCGTGCTGGCAACCGCGCAGCAACTCGCCAACGCGCTGGGAGTGGCGGCGGTCGGCGTGGCGTTCTTCGGCATGCTGGGCGGAGGCTACGGCGGCGCGTTCGCCGTCAGCCTGGATTGGCTGGTCGTGCTGGCGCTGGGACTGGCGGCGTTGGTCTGGCGGCTGGAATGATGCACCCCCCTCCCCTTGAGGGAGGGGTTGGGGGAGGGGTGCGTACATCCACTGACCGCGGATGTACGCACCCCTCCCCCAACCCCTCCCTCTGTTCAGACCGGGGACATAGCTGACACATGTTCGGGGACATAGGTGACACAATTGAGCCTTGGAACCGGTGCGGAAGGAACGCGTCGTGCCTTGGCGGGAAG
>DASXFW010000045.1:0-7079 GCA_036489395.1 Acetobacteraceae bacterium
CCCTCCCCCAACCCCTCCCTCAAGGGGAGGGGGGAATCTATGTCAGGCCGCCGCCGGCCGGTGGCCAACTCGCAATAACCGAGTCCGTTATAATACTTGACATTATGTTAGATTTCGGTTAGTGTCACCCGACTCACGCACGACCGACGCCTACCAGCCTGGCATTCCGCTTTCCTCCGATCGCAGCCCTCGGCTTATTTGCATAGTTAGGACAACAAACAATGCCGTTCAATTTCAACGCCTGGATCGGCCAGGTGACGACCGGCCACGGCTTCATGATCCTCGCTCCGACAATGCTCGCCGTCGGCGACGGCACCATGGCCTGGCAGACCGCCATTCCCCTGCTGGTCGCCGGGACCATCGGATTGCTCTGGCCGGAAAACACCGCCTTGAAGGCCGCCGCCCAGGCAACCGCAACCGATGTCGAGGCACTGATCGCGGCGTACCGCACCGGACTTTCCCATGCCGCCGCCGCCAGCGCGCCAACGCCAGCGTCCACCGCGCCGTTGCCCCACACCGCGGCGACCGCGGCTGCGCTGGCGCTGACCGTTGCCGCCGGCCTCGGCCTCACCGCGTGCAGCAACCAGACAACCGCGCAGCAGGCGGCAGCCAGCCAGGCGATCGCTTCCGGTTTGGTCTGCCTCGCGGATGCCTCGGGCAAAGTCGTCGCGACCGCTACCACCAGCGATCCGAATGCCGTCAAGGCGGTCAATGCGGCGATTGCCGCGGGCAGCACGCTGACAACCGATGCCGCTTGTCAGGCAGCGATTGCCAGCGGCACCGCAGCGTTGCCTGCCGCGGGCACCGCAACGCCATAAAAGGCGGCTTCGCCGATGCAGTGTCGTGACCGGGCCCGGCCCGGTCACGCCACGACTTGGGTCGGGACGAGCTCTGCATCGGCATGGCGCTGGGACGAGCGACGCGTGCGTCATCGATAACGCCACCTGGCGCTACGCCTCGAGCGCAGCCACGCCCGGCAGGGTCTTGCCCTCGAGCCACTCCAGGAAAGCGCCGCCGGCCGTGGAGACGTAGCTCATCTTGTCCAGCACGCCGGCATGGCGCAGCGCGGACACCGTGTCGCCGCCGCCGGCCACGCTGCGGAGCCCGCCCCGCGCCGTCGCATCCGCCACGGCGCGCGCGAACATCGTGGTGCCGGCGTCGAACGGCGGAGTTTCGAAGGCGCCCAACGGTCCATTCCAGACCAGCGTCTTCAAGCCGGCCAGGCGTGCGTTCAGCGCGGCGACCGTCGCGGGCCCCACGTCCAGGATCATGCTGTCGGCCGGCACCGCGCGCACATCGACCGTTTGGGTGGCCGGGTTCGGCTTGAATTCAGCCGCAACGACCGCGTCGATCGGCAGCACCACATCGCAGCCGCACGCTGTTGCCTGCGTCAGGATGTCGCGCGCGGTCGCGTGCATCTCGGCCTCCTGCAGCGACTTTCCGACGCCGATGCCCTGCGCGGCCAGGAACGTGTTGGCCATCGCGCCGCCGATCACCAGCACATTCACCTTGGCCACCAGGTTGCCGAGCAATTCCAGCTTGGTGGACACCTTGGCGCCACCCACCACCGCCGCGACCGGACGCGCCGGATTGCCGAGCGCAGCATCCAGCGCCTCCAACTCCGCCTGCATCAGGCGGCCGGCATAGGCGGGCAGCAAATGCGCGACGCCTTCCGTGCTGGCGTGCGCGCGGTGCGCGGCGGAGAACGCGTCGTTGACATAAATGTCGGCGAGCTTTGCCAACTCCGCGGCGAAGCCCGGATCGTTCTTCTCTTCACCGGTGTGGAAGCGTGTGTTCTCCAGCACCAGCACATCGCCCTTTGCCATGCGCTCAACTGCCTGCTGGGCAGCGACGCCGATACAGTCCTCGGCAAAACGGACGCGCTGGCCAAGCACTTCGCCCAGTGCCTTAGCGACCGGAGCGAGCGACATCGCCGCCACGCGTTTGCCCTTTGGGCGGTCGAAATGGCTGCACACGATGACCTTGGCGCCCTTGCCGGCAAGCTCGCGGATTGTCGGCGACAGCCGCTCGATGCGCGTCAGGTCGGAAATTTTCCCGTCGTGCACAGGAACGTTGAGGTCTGCGCGCAGCAGCACGCGCTTGCCGGCGACATCGAGATTGTCGAGGGTACGAAAGGGCATGATTGGCCTCGTTGCTACGCGCCGTCGCCGGGCCTGACCCCAAACGCATCAGGACAAGCGACATCGAGAATGCGATGTTCCTGTGTCATGGCCGGCGAAGGCCGGCCACCCACGCCTTCGCCGTCCGCACGTTCGAAAGTCGTGGGTGACCGGCCTTCGCCGGCCATGACACAAAGGGCGCCGGTGCAGCGGTTTCATCCAGCGCGGGTCGGCAGCCGGCCGGTGGCCAACTTGCAACGAAGACGTGGATGGCCGGCCTTCGCCCGCCATGACACAGGGAATTCGCGTCCGCACGCCCAAATCCCGAGCGGGTCGGGGCCGCCACCACCACGACCGTTACAGACTTCCGAACAGCGCCGTCGTATCGGACATGCGATTGGAGAAGCCCCACTCGTTGTCGTACCAGCCCATCACCCGGGCCAACGCGCCATCCACCACCGCGGTCTGCGACGCATCGAACGTGCACGACGCCGGGCAGTGGTTGAAGTCGATGCTGACCAGCGGCGCGGTATTGTACTCCATGATGCCCTTGAGCTCGCTCTTGGAGGCATCCTGCATCGCCGCATTGATCTCGTCCTTGGTCGCGGCCTTGGACAGGTTCACGTCGAGCGACACCAGCGACACGTTCGGCGTGGGGATGCGGATCGCGGTGCCGTCCAGCTTGCCCTTCAGCTCCGGCAGCACGAGGCCGACCGCACGCGCCGCACCGGTGGACGTGGGGATCGCCGACACCGCCGCGGCACGCGCACGGTGCAGATCGCGGTGCAGCGAGTCCTGCAGGTTCTGGTCGCCGGTATAGGCATGGATCGTCACCATGTAGCCGCGCACGATGCCGAACTTCTCGTGCAGCACCATCGCCATCGGTGCCAGGCAGTTGGTGGTGCAGGACGCGTTGGAGATCACCGTCATCTCGCGCGTCAGGATCTTGTGGTTGACGCCATAGACGATCGTCGCATCGACATGATCGCCGGGCGCCGAAATCACCACCTTGCGCGCGCCCGCGGCGATCAGGGCCAGGGCTTTCTCCTTCGACGTGAAGATGCCGGTGCACTCCATCGCCACATCGACGCCCTGGTAGGGCACCTTGGTGGGATCGCGCTCCGCCGACACCTTGATCGGGCCATACACCTTGCCGTTGTGGCGGATGGTGATGCTGTCGCCGGAAACTTCGAGCTGTCCGGGGAAGCGGCCGTGCACGCTGTCATAGGCGAACAAATGCGCGTTGGTCTCGACGCTGCCGAGATCGTTGATGGCGATCGGCACGATGTCCTGGCGCCCGCTTTCGACGATAGCCCGCAGCACGAGGCGGCCGATGCGTCCGAACCCGTTGATGGCGACCTTAACGGCCATAAGAGTACCCCTTTCCGCTGCTTGCCTGGTCTTCTTGCACCATGACTCATTACCCATTCATTGATGCGGATCAACTGGGGGCGGAAAGACCCCGCCCGAGCAGCCGTCGCGGCCCGGCTGTCCGGACACCTGCTCCGCCCGGTACGGGCGCCATCATCGAACGCCGGGTTGTTGCCGTTCGGTGATGGGAATCACGTGAAGCGGGGTCAAATTGCGGCGACCCTGCCGATCGGCCCCGTCGATACGCCGCAGCAGTCACGCCGCCGCCCTTGGCGCTGGCTCTGCACGTGACGGCCGGAGATTCTGACACGGACACCGGCACACCCCGGCCATCACAGATGCCCGCCGCCGGTCGCTTGCAGGTCCGCACCGGTGATGAAAGCCGCGGCCCCCGAGCAAAACAGCAGCGCTGCGCCGACCATCTCCTCCGGGTCGGCGGCACGGCCCATCGGGTTGGCGCGCGCCTGGATTTCCTCCCACTCGCCGGCAACCTTCCGTCGCCAGCGATTGCGCTCCGTGGCGACCAGGCCAGGCGAGAGCGTGTTGAGCGTGACGCCGCTTTTCGCATACTGCCGCGCGAGACCGATGATCAGGTTGTGCTGCGCGGCCTTCAGGGACGCATACAGCGACAACTGCGTATTCGGCCGCACCTGGTTGACGCTGCCGATCGCCAGCACGCGGCCCCAGCCATGCGCCGCCATGTCCGGCAGCGCGGCCTGCAGCAACTCGATCGTCGCGGTGAGGTTGACCGCGACCTGCCGCGCGATCTCGGCCTCGGTGATGGCCGCGAAATCCTGATTGCTCTGCACCGAAGCGCAGATCACCAGAACGTCGAGACCGCCCAGTGCACGCCGTGTTGCGTCCACCACACGGGATGCCTCGCCGGACCGGGTGAAATCCCCGGCAATGGCAGCGGTTCGGCGCGACAGGGCGCTGATCGCGGCACAGGTTTCGGCGGCGGCATTGGGCAGCCCGAAGCGCGCGTCGGCGCCGGGATCCGAGTGGATCGCCACGTCCGCGCCGGCCTCGGCAAGACCGAGCGCGATCGCGCGGCCGATGCTGACGCTGCCGCCGGTGACCAGCGCCCGTCGGCCGCCAAGGCCGAACCGGGCCGCAAGGCTTGCGTGGGAGATGCTCGCGTCTGCTTTCATGGGTGCCCTGTTTGATCAATTTCGCCTGTAGATGGTTGACGAGGCGACGCCATCTGGTCAAGGTTTGATCAAATCAAGGCAACGATGACCCAACATACCTCCATCCGGGACCGCATTCTGGCCGACATCGCCTCCGGCGCCTTCGCGTTCGGCGAGCGATTGACGATCGACGACCTCGCGATCCGCTACCAGGCGAGTCACATGCCGGTGCGCGAGGCGCTACGTGCGCTGCAAGGGGCCGGCGTGCTGGAAATCGGCCTCGGACGCAGCGCCCGCGTGCGCGCGTTCGACCCGGCTTACGTCGAGAACCTGTTTTCGACGCGCAGCGCGCTGGAGGTCATGCTGGTGCGGCGCGCGGCGCAGCACTGCACGCCGGCGCAGTTGCGCCACATCGAGGCGATCGAGGTGGAGCTCGAACAACGCGTCGCAGCGCAGGATTATACCGGCGCGCTGCAGCTCAACCGCCGCATGCACGCCACGATCAACGACATCGCCGAGAACCCCGATGCGGTCGCCATCATCGACCGGCACTGCTTGCTCATTGCCGCGCTGTGGCAGCGCGTGGGCTACGGCCCCGAGCGCTACCCCGGCGTCATCAGCGACCACCGGCACCTGCTGCGCGCGCTGGCGCGGCACGATGTGGAGGCGGCGGGAACGCTGATGGGCGCACATGTGATCAAGGCGAAGTTCGATCTTCTGGCCCGCATCGCCGGACTTCAACCAGCCGCGAAAGCCGCACGACATGCCGCCTGATCCGATTGCCCGCCTCGGCGTTTCCGTCGCCGACGTCACGCCGAAGACCCGATGGATCTTCGTCGATCTCGAAACCGCGGCCGGTGTCCGCGGCGTGGGCGAGGCGACGCTTGGCGGCCACGAACAAGCGGTCATCGACGCGGTGGGGCACCTCGTGCCGGCGATCTTCGCCCTGGATGACGCCGGCCCCGACGATCTGCGGCGCCCGGAACTGCCCGGACTGCCGGAGGCTGCCGCATTCTCCGCGCTCGACCAGGCGCTGTGGGATGTCGCGGCGCGACGCCGCGGGGTTCGCCTCGCAGACGCGCTCGGCGACGGCGGGCGCGACCCGGTTCCGGTCTATGCCAACATCAACCGCCGCACATTGGAGCGTACGCCGGCGGGCTTTGCCGCCAGTGCGCGCGATGCGCTCGCCGCCGGGCATACCGCATTCAAGATCGCGCCGTTCGATGAGGCGACACCGGAGCAGCGGCGTCTTGGGACGCTCATGCAGGCGGTCCAGCCGGGCCTCGCGCGGATCGCCGCGGTGCGGGAGGCAATCGGCGCGGACCATCGGTTGATGGTGGACTGTCACTGGCGGCTGGACGACGCCGCGGCAACTCACGTCACCCACGCCGCCGCCGAACTCGGGGTGCACTGGGTCGAATGTCCATTGCCGGAAACCGACGATCAGATCACGGCTCTCGCCAACCTGCGCCGTCTGGCGAACCGGCTTGGCGTCCTGCTGGCCGGGTGCGAGCTGGGCATCTGCGTGGACGGCTTCATGCCGTTCCTTCGCGCCGGCGCCTACGACGTGATGATGCCGGACGTGAAATACGTCGGCGGCATGGCCGAGATGCTGCGGCTTGCGGATCATATGCAACGCGCCGGCGTGGGTTTCTCGCCGCACAATCCGTCCGGGCCGGTCTGCCACGCCGTCAGCCTGCAATTAAGCGCGGCGGTCGGCACATTGCACAGTCTGGAGACCCAGTTCGATGAAACGCCGATGTTCGCCTCGCTCGCCGGCGACGCTTTTCCGCCGGCGACGGCCGGTGCGATGCCGCTTCCCGCCGACAACGGCATTGGCATGACGGTCGCAGCCGGGCCGCTGGCAGCGTGCCGCTCGGCACATTGGATCGCGACACGGGACCGGCCGCAGCTTGCCCCAACGGCAGGTAACTGAGAGCCACCCAGGTGACGCCGAGAAACCGGCTGATATACGCGCTGGGCGCGTTGGAGGGCCTGGTGTTCGGCTACGACACCGGCGTCGTGGCCGGCGCGCTGTTGTTCCTGCGGCGCGACATGGGCCTGACACCCGCGCTCCAGGGCCTCGTCGTCAGCATGCTGCTGTTCGGCTCCATCGTGGCGGCGCCGCTGGCCGGACTGTTGAGCGACCGGCTCGGCGCGCGGCGGCTGATCGCGACGGCGGGCGTGTTGTTCTTTGTCGGCAGCCTCGGCGCGGCGCTGACTTCCGCGCCAGACCGATTTCAACGTTCTCAGTTTGTCCGCGTATGCGTTCCAGAAGGCCAGTTCGTTAGTTCCGGCCGACTCTCGGCGACCGCCTGCAACAGTGTCACTGTGAGTTGCCCACGAAGCACGGCGTAGGTCCCCCCTCCCCTTGAGGGAGGGGGTTAGGGGGAGGGGTCGAGGCGCCGAAATCGACCCCACCCCCAAAACCCCACCCACAATGGGGGGGGGGGCCTAC
>DASXFW010000055.1:0-20746 GCA_036489395.1 Acetobacteraceae bacterium
GGTGGCCGACCCGCGACGGGATGAAACGGCGTCGACGGCCTGACGTAGGTTCCCCCCTCCCCTTGAGGGAGGGGTTGGGGGAGGGGTGCGTACATCCACGGTCAGTGGATGAACGCACCCCTCCCCCAGCCCCTCCCTCAAGGGGAGGGGGGACTTACGCTCCGGCCGACGCCGTTTCATCCATGGCGGGTCGGCCGAAGGCCGGTGGCCAACTCGCAATGACAGAATGCCGCTGTTTCATCCAGGGTGGGTCGGCCGCGCCAGCCGGTGGCAACGCGCAATGACAGGAGGCCACGCTGTCATTCACGTCGGATCGGCTCACCGGCCCGTGGCAACGCCGCAGCGGACGGCAAAGATGCGCCCTACGCCGCCGCGCGCCCGGCAAGACCCGGCAGCGTGAACCGCAGCTTCTCTCGCGCCGGATCATCTGCGTCGAACATCAGATGCAGCGCCTCCTCGTCGCGGCTGCGGACCATGCAGCGCAGCGTCAGCCCCACGGTCGGCAGGTGCAGCGTGCCGCGCGTCCCCGGCGCAATCTGCGGACCGCCCCGCACATTCGCGCCGCCTTCCGAAATGTCGGAAAGCCGCGCGTCCCAGCCGGCCTGGCCCGGAAACTCGAGGCGGCAGGCCAGATCGACCTGATAGCGGACCGCGCCGCGCCGTTCGAGCTCGCTCGCCGACGTGCGCAGCGCGTGGATCACGCCGTGCCGCAGCTCGCCGACCGACGCGTCCAGACCGGCGGCGTCGTTGCACACCTCGATGGCGCGCTGACCGGTCTGGTCCGCCTCACTCGAAACGCCCGCCGCGTGTGCCACCACTTCGTTGGCGGCCGACGCGGTCTCGGCGATGTTGCGCGCGATCTCCGCCGTCGCCGTCGCCTGCGCATCGACCGATTCAGCGATCGACCGGGCGATGCCGTTGATCTCCTCGATCGAGTGCTCGATCCGCAGCACCGCGGCAACCGAGGCCGCGGTGGTATTGCGGATCTGGCCGATATGCCTGGCGATTTCCCCGGTGGAATGCGCGGTCTGCGTCGCGAGCGCCTTCACCTCGGCGGCCACGACCGCGAAGCCCTTGCCGGCAGCGCCCGCGCGCGCGGCCTCGATCGTGGCGTTCAGCGCCAGCAGGTTGGTGCGTGCCGCCACGTCGCCGATGATATCGACCACCGCGCCGATATGGCCGACCTCATCGTTCAGCGCCTGCATCGTCACGCGCGTGTCGCTGCCGGCCGCCACCGCGCCGGCGACGATGGCTGACGAATGCTCCACTTGCTCGCCGATCTGCCGGATGGACTCGCGGAGCAGCTCGGCGGAGCTGGCGACGGCCTGCGCGCTGGCCAGTGCCTGGTTGGATGCGTTTTCCGCACTCATGGCGGACATACCGGTACGGGTCGCCGACGCGGCCATCTTCTCGGCGTTCGCGGTCATCGCCGCGGTGCGCGCGCCCACGTCCACGAGCGCCTTCGTCGTCTCGGCCTCGATCGATTCCACCGTGCTGACCAGCGCCGCATGCTTGACCGCCTCCTCCCGGGCGCGCGCGGTGGCCGCCGCCTCCAGGACCCGCGCCTGCGCCGAGGCGTCGCGCAGCCGCAGCAGCGCCTGCGCCATCTGCCCGATCTCGTCAGCGCGAGCCTGATGCGGCACGTTGCGTTCCAGCGCGCCCGCGGCAATGTCGTGCATGACAGCGGTCAGCTCGCGCAGCGGGTGGATGGTCGCGCGCAGTGCCCACAGATACAGGGCCCCGACGATGAGCAGAACGATCGTCGCGGCGATTGCCGCATCGCGGCTGATGCGTGCGGCGAAAGCCTCGGCGTCGGCGAGCGGCACGCCGACAAACACGATGCCAATGGTGCGGCCGCCGGCATCGCTCACTGGCTGGTACAGGGCGAGGTAGCGTCCGCCCAGGATCGTCGTGACACCACTGAAGCTGCGGCCGTCGCGCAGCACCGCGTCGTACGCCGGGCCCGGCGCGAGTTTGGTACCCAGCGCGCGGTGTCCGTCGCGATCCTTGACGTTGGTGGCGATCCGCGTATCGCCGCGGAAGATAGTCGCATAGGCGCCGGTGACATCCCGCACCGCATCGACAACGTCGTCGCGCCTATTGAGCGGCGTCGTGCCCAGCAGCAGCGTGCCGTCCGCGGCGACGCTCCACTGCGTGCCGAACCGGGCCAGCTCATGCAGCAGCATCTGCATGCTGGCACGCAGCGATTGCTGCGCCTGCTTCCGGCCCTCGGTCTCGACCGCGCGCAGTGTCCAAAGCTGCACCGCCGTCACGGCCAGCAGCACCGCCAGCAATGCGCCGGCGAGCAGGCGGGTGACGATGCGGGCGCGCAGACGGACGCGCGGCGCGGCCGGGGTGCCCCCCGCGTCGGGCGCCGGCTCAGCGGATGCCGTTGGCATTGAGATGCATCCGGTATTTCTGATCGCTGCCCTGGATATGCTGGATCAGCCAGTTCTTCAGGAACTGCAGGATTTCGAGCGTCAGCGCGGCCTGCGCGCCGGCCGCGTACTTCCGCTGCACGTCCAGCACCTGGCGGGTCAGCGCATCGTGTTCCTGCTTGTGTGCCGCGGCGGCGGCGTAGCTGGTCTTCGCGAAGAAGCTTTCCTCCCGCGCGAAGTGCATCTTGGTGTATTGCACGAGGCCGTCGAGAATACGGCCCAGCACCTCCCGCCCCTGGCCGGCCTGCATGGAATCGAACAGCTCGTTTATCATGGCCACGAGGCGCTTGTGGTCGTCGTCCAGCGCGGTGACACCGACGCTGAGTTTCTCGGTCCATGTCAGCAGGGGCATTGGCTGGCGTCCTCTCGGTGGGGTTCCGTGGAGGGCCAGTGTGCTGCGGTCGGGTTAACGGCGGGTGAATTGGCGGCGCGGCCGCCGGTGTTGCATCGCGGCGGGCCGTTCAGGCGCGCGGCGCCGCTGCCGTCCGGCGGCTCAGCGCCGAATACCAGCGGGTGAAGCCGGCGCCGCCGAGCAGCGCCGCCTCCGCCGCGAGCATGACCAGGAACGCCACTGCCCATGCATCTGAGACCACGTGCTGAAATGGCTGACTCTGCGGCCCAAGCCCCCACCGTCATGCCGACGCAGGTCGGCATCCACGCCTTTGCGGCATGCAGCAACCGTAAGTCGTGGATGCCGACCTGCGTCGGCATGACGGGACGGACACCGGACCGTACGTCGCTCTTTTCGGCACGTGGTATGATATGATGTAGTTGGTGCGCAGGAATGCCGGGTGTGCCCAATACGCTTGCGGCACTTGCTCCTTCGCGTATTGCCGGGTGAACGGCCGGCGCACCGGTGGCACCGAGCGGGCTGCTCAGCACGGCGAAGGCCACGAACGGCAGGAAGCCGAGCAGAATGCCCTGGTTTCACCTCCATCTCGGGAGGGCTCGCGCGGGTTGTTTCCTGTGCGAGAATGCCAACATGCTATTACGGTAGGGAGCGGGTTTGCCGCGCCCGGCCGCTTTCGCATGAAGGAGAGAGCCATGAGCCTGGAAGAAAAACTGGCCGCGGTCCGGGAAGGATCCGCGAAGCGCATTCCGCCTGAGCGGCTGGCCATCATGCACCGTGCCACGGAGCAATTGCGTGCATCGGGCATCCTCGACCACGTGATCAAGCCGGGCGCGAAGGCACCGGATTTCACCCTGAACGATCAAAACGGCGCCGCGGTCACCCTCGCGTCCCTGCTGGCCGCCGGTCCTGTTTTGGTCAGCGTGTTCCGCGGCTTCTGGTGACCCTACTGCCGGCATGAGCTGGATGCTCTGCAAGCAGTACTGCCCGAGATCAAGTCGCTGGGCGCAAGCCTGATCGTTCTGTCGCCGCAGTTGCAGGAATTCACCAAACCTGGCGCGGAGCGGCACAAGCTGTCCTTCCCGATCCTGACCGATCACGACAACAAGGTGGGCGAGGCGTACGGCCTGGCGTTCCGTCTGCCGGACGATCTGATCGGGGTGTACACCGCGAACGGCATCGACCTGCCGCGCTTCAACGGCGATGCAAGCTGGCGGCTCTCGATTCCGGCGCGCATCGTGATCCGTCGTGACGGCGTGGTGGCGGCGGCGGAAGCCGATACGGACTACACGCACCGGCCCGAGCCGGAAGCGACGCTGGAGGTGTTGCGCGGGCTGTAGCCAGCCCGCGTCGCACGGCGAAGGAGACGGTGGCCGGGTCCAAGCCCGGCCATGACGGACTGGTTTGGCGACGGTGGCGTTCCGCAACTGGCGCCAGCTATGCAGTCCTGGTATAGTGCTCCCCACAAAAATGCATGGCCAATCCATCAATGCGGATCAAGGCCATAGCGCACACACAGGGAGGCATTCATGTCGGGTATCGATGCCCGCATCTCGCAGCCTCGATTCTACGTCGTCAGCCGCGAACAGCGGCGGGTGCGACTTGCGTTGCACCTCGGCTGGCCAACCGGCGGCGTTTGGTTTTGTCCACTGCCGCACGTGCCGGCGCCGCCTGCAACGATCCGATCAAAGTCATCACAGCGATAACGTGCCGGGAGCGATACAGACAAGATCGAACGGGAGAACGCCATGCTGGACATTCTGGAGCGGCAACAGAAGCTGACTATCAATCAGTGGAAGATCTTCGCCGCGAGTCTGTTCTCGATCATGCTCGATTTCTTCGACTTTTTCCTGATCGGCTTCGTGCTTGCGTTCTTCGTGACCGATTGGCACCTGACGTTCGGTGAATCCGGGCTCATCCTGTTTGCATCCGGAATATCGTCGATCCCGGGCGGCATCTTCTTCGGCTGGCTCGGCGACAAGATCGGCCGTCGCAAGGTGTTCATGATCACCATGCTGACGTTCTCGGTCGCCACCGGCCTGATGGCGCTGACGCCCGACCGCAACTGGATTTACATGGTGGCGATGCGCCTGGTCGTCGGCTTCGGCGTCGGCGGCGTCGCGGCCGTCGATCTGCCGCTGCTGCAGGAGTTTGTGCCCGCATCCAAGCGAGGCTGGATCAGCGGACTTTCCATCGGCCTGCTGCCGCTGGGGCCGCTGCTGGCCGCGGCGATGGCGGCCTGGCTGGGCACGACGCTTGGCTGGCGTGGCATGTTCGCCGTCGGCCTCGTGCCGGCGCTGATGGCGTTCGTGATCCGCGTGTGGGTACCGGAATCGCCGCGCTGGCTGATGGGTGAGGGACGGCTCGACGAGGCCCGCCGCTCGCTTGCGTGGGCTCTGCAGATCGATCCGGAGGCGATCCGGCTTCCGGCCACGCTGCCGGAAGTGCAGCGCACGTCGTGGCTGGAATTGTTCAAGTACCCGCGCAGCATCATCGCGTCTTCCCTGACCGGGCTCAGCCAGACGGGTGGAGTGGGTCTGGCGCTGTGGCAGGTCACGCTGCTGGTGCTGATCCTGCATGTGCCGCCGGCACAGGCGGCGTACCTGACGATCTGGATCTCGGTGATTGGCATCGCCGGGCGGGCATTCGGCGCGTGGCTGTCCGATGGGTTGGGGCGCCGTTACGCTGGCGCGCTGCTGTGCGGGTTGTCCACCTGCACGATGTTGCTCGCCGGCTTTCTGTACGACCGGTTCATCGCGGGAATATCCCTGTTCTATCTGATGCTGCTGGCCAATTCGTTCGTGGCCAACGGTAACTACGCGGTGGTGTTCCCCTACATGGCCGAGCTATGGCCGGCACGCTTGCGCGCGAGCGGCTTCGGCTTGGTCTATGGGATCAGCAATCTTGGCAAATTCATCGGGCCGGCGGGCCTTGCGATCATCGCTGGCGCGTCGAATTACGTGGCGCCGAAAGCGACGCTCGATGCGATGGTACCCGGGTTCGAATATTTTGCCGCGTGGTACCTGCTGGCCGTGGTCGGCTTCCTGTTCGTCGGCATCGAGACACGCGGCCGCACGATCGAGGAACTTGATTCGGCGTTGACACGCTCGGCAGCAGCAAAGGTGTAATTTACTCCGCGGCGGGGAGATTTCACGCTGCGCCGATGGTGGGCTCGTGGCACTGTCCGGTTGCCTCGGTGGAGAGGGTGCCGACTGCCAGTGGCATCATCGCATCAGGGCGAAGGAAGAACCTGTCGGCGCGCGGTGCAGCCCGCGTTGCAAGTTCATCGCCTCCGCCTGAGCGCGCTGGCGGGCGTATCAACTTCATTCATCACGTCGGTTTCTATCACTAAGTCCTGGAGAGCCGTTCGATGGGATGAGGAATCAGGAAATCGTGCCTGCACGCGGCGCCCTTAGTCTCCGTAAGGTGCACTCAAGCACTCACCCACCCCCATCGATCGTCAGCACTGTCCCGCTCGTGTACCCCGACCGGGGGCTCGCCAGGAACGCCACCGCCCACCCGATCTCCTCCGGCTTCGCCGGACGCCCGAACGCCATCCCCTTGTTCAGTTCCTGCCATCGCTCCGCATCGCCCAGCGTTTTCTCTGCCGTGGCTCGTTGCAGCATCACGAGCCGCTCGGTCCCCACCGGCCCGGGATTGATCGCCACCACGCGCAGCCCGTCCGCCGGCGCGCCCTTGCCCAGCGCGCGGGTGAACGCCATCAGCGAGGCATTCCCTGCCGCCCCGGCGATATACCCAGTGGGAAACCGCTCGCCGGCCGCGCCGATCACGTTGACGATCACCCCCGACCCGCGCGCCTTCATCGCCGCATAGACCACGCGGCAGAACGAAATATACCCGAACACCTTCAAATCCCACGCGGTCCGCCACCGCGAATCATCCACCGACAGCAGATCGCCCGGCGGGATCGCCCCGGCGTTGTTCACCAGGATATCCACCGCCCCGGCTTCCTCCGCGACCCGCCGCACCGCCGCATCGTTCGACAGGTCGGCGGCGATCGTCCGCACGTTCACCTGCCGCCGCGTCCGGATCCCCGCCGCCGCGGCATCCAGCGCCGCTTGGTCGCGCGCGACCAGCACCACGTTGCAGCCCTCATCTGCCAGCACCTCCGCCGACGCACGGCCGATCCCCTTCGAGCCGCCGGTGATCAGCGCCGTCTTGCCGCTCAATCCCAGATCCATCTCATGCCGCCTTTCGCAGACCTTGCTGATATGTCCGGCACGCCTCGCCGAAGGCGCGGAACAGCGCCAGGCTCGCTGTGTCGTTGGCGTATTCCCACTCCGGGTGCCACTGCACGCCGAACGCCCAGCCGGGCGCACGCTCTACCCGCACCGCCTCGATCGTGCCGTCCGGCGCCCGAGCCTCCACCACGCAGCCTGGCGCCACCATGTCGATCGCCTGCCAGTGCAGCGAGTTCACCAGGATCGTCGTCGCCCCGACGATCCGCGCCAGCGCACCCGACACCGACACCAGGTGCTTCGGCCCGTATTTTTGCTCCACTGTCCCCGGCCCCGCACGATGGTCGGCGCGGCCGTCCACCTCGTGCACCAGTTGATGCAGCGTGCCGCCCAGCGCCACGTTCAGCTCCTGGATGCCGCGGCAGATCGCGAACACGGGCATGCCGCGGGCGATCGCCTCCGGGATCAGCCGCAGCGTCGTGGCGTCGCGGTCCAGGTCGTGGTTGTCGGGGGTCAGGCTGGCGCCGCCGGCGTAATGGTCGGGGTGCACGTTGCTGGGACTGCCGGGGACGAGCAAACCATCCAGGCGGTCGAGCAACTCAAGCTGCGCCTCGCCCATCGGCGGGATCATGATCGGCAGCGCGTCGGAACCTCCCAGCACTGCCGCGGCATAGCGCGCCGGCGTCTGGTGCCACAGCCGCTCGGACGACAGTTTGGCGCAGGCGGGAATGCCGACGATTGGACGCATGCTTCGACCTCGCTTGGTAGCCCCGCACTATGACCGCGGCCGCAGCCGATCCGCAATCACCGCGGCCGCCGAGCCGCACAGCATCAGTGCCGCCATGCCGCGCGGGGTGCCGTCGGTGAACCAGCCGACCAGCAGCCCGCTGGTCGCGCCCAGCGAGAACTGCGCCATGCCCATCAGCGCCGAGGCACTGCCGGCGTGCCGCGCATGCCCCGACAGCGCGCCGACCGACGTGTTGCCATTGCTGAACCCCTGGCAGCTTAGCGCGACGAAGATCGGCGCGGCGATCAACCACATGTTGTGCGCGCCGGCGAAGGCCAGGACGGCCAGCGTCGCCGTCGCCGCCAGCGAAATGCGCGAGATCAGCCGCAGCATGAAGGACAGCCCGACGCGCGGCAGGAAGCGCCGGTTGATCTGCGAACCTGCGATCAGCCCGCAGGAGTTGAAGCCGAAGATCAGCCCGAACTCCTGCGGCGTCAGGCCGAAGCCCTGGATGAACACCGGCGACGATCCGGCGAGATAGGCGAACATGCAGAAGCTGCCGCCGGCGCCCATCGCCGCGTGCGTCAGGAAGCCGCGCTCGCGCACGATGCCGGCGTAGCGGGCAAGCTGCTTCGCGACGCCGAGATGCGTGCGCCGCACGGGCGGCAGAGTCTCCGGCAGCAACCGCCACGCCAGGACGCAGCCGGTCGCCCCGTACAGCGCCAGAATCCAGAAGATGACGCGCCAGTGCGCGAACGCCAGCACCGCGCCGCCGATCGTGGGGGCGAGGATCGGTGCGACTCCCATCACCAGCACGAGGCGCGACATCAGCACCGCGGCGTGGTGGCCGTCGGCGAGGTCGCGCACCACGGCGCGCGGCACCACCATGCCGGCCGACGCGCCGATCGCGCCGAACACCCGGAAGATCGCCAGCCAGGTCAGACTCGGCGCCAGCGCGCAGCCGATGCAGGCCACGGTGAAGACCGCGGTGCCGATGATCAGCGGCGGGCGGCGGCCGAAGCGGTCGGACAGCGTGCCCTGGGTGATTTGCCCCACCGCCAGCCCGGCGAACCACGCCGCCAGCGTAAGCTGCGCGGTGCCGGGCGCGGTGCCGAAGCTGGCCTCCACGGCCGGAAAGGCGGGGAGGTACATGTCGGTGGCGGCGGGCCCGACGGCAATGAAATAGCCCAGCAATCGGGGTAGCCAGGCTGGAATCGGCTCGGCTGGCTGGGGCGGGGCAACGGGCATGTCCGCACGGGTTCTATCGCCGATGCTGCGGGTGCGAAATGGCGTATCGCGCAACGGAGCGTTGCGCCGCGTTGGCCGGGCGCCGCGGCTTCCCTGGCATTGCGCGGCCTTGCCCGTCATGGAGGGCCTCGCGCCGGCCATCTACGCACCGGCCATGCGTGCAGCGACGATGCCTGCCCGCGAGATCGTGCGGTGGCAGCCGCTGAAGGCCAGCGGTGATGGGTTGGTTGCTCGCCAGACTCAAAGGGTCGAAGCAATGCCTTTTCTATTCCTGTGTCGGAATAACAGCGGACCGGCGCGGCGCAACACGTTTGTCATCCGGCCGTGCGTAGCAGTTCCACGAAACTGTCACGTGCCTCCGTACAAAACCAATGTCAGGTTCGCTGACAAGTTAGTGATTCGTGGAGTGACGATTGCAGCATGATGACGGATCTTCAGAAGGATACAGTCATCCAGGCGTACGGCCGCTGGGCACCGGTCTATGACCTTGTGTTCGGTGCGGTATTCCGGGCTGGACGCCGGGCGGCGATCGATGCGGCGGAACGAGTCGGCGGACGCATCCTGGAAGTGGGCGTGGGAACAGGGCTTTCGCTGCCGGGATATACACGAAGGAGTTCGATTTTCGGCGTGGATATTTCAGCCCCCATGCTGCAACGTGCGCGCAAGCGTGTCGCGGAGCTGCATCTCGACCATGTCGAGGGGCTCGAGGTCATGGATGCGGAAGACCTCGCGTTCCCGGACCAATCGTTCGACGTTGTCGTCGCGCAATATGTTGTCACCGCCGTGCCGCATCCAGAGCATGCGCTGGATGAATTCGCGCGCGTGCTACGGCCAGGCGGCGAGATCGTCATCACCAGCCGCATCGGCGCCGAGGCCGGGCTGCGCTGCGCGGTGGAAAAGACCCTGATGCCGATGACCAGCAAGCTCGGCTTTCGCACCGAGTTTGCATGGGACCGTTATGTGCGCTGGGCGGATACCGCACCGGTGCAGCTTGTCGAGCGCCGGCCGCTGCCGCCGCTCGGGCATTTCTCGCTGATTCGCTTCACCAAGCAGCCCGCGCACAGCAGTTAGCCGTGCGCGCGTGGACCCAACCGGGTCGTTTCTCACAACAACAAGGAGTGACGATGTGCAGTTTCCTTGAATGCCTGAAGGTGCAGCGCTGGGATGATCATCGCTATTATCATCACAGCCGCATCAATCAATCGCTGCACCTGGTCAGCGCGACGAGCTTCGTCTGCGCCTATGTCACGGCGTTCAAGGATCCGGCGATGGCTGGTCTTCTGGGTTGGCTGGTATCGATGACCACACGGCAGATCGGTCATCTGTTCTTTGAGCCGAAGACCTACGACGTCGTCAACCAGGCGACGCATGAGTACAAGGAAGAGATCAAGGTCGGCTACAATCTGCGCCGTAAGATCGTGCTGCTGGCGATCTGGGCACTGTCGCCGCTGCTGCTGTTGGTCGATCCCACAATGCTTCACACGGTGCGGCCAGCACGCGGCTTCGGCGAATTCGCGCGCCATGTCGGCTATCTTTGGCTGGCGCTTGGCGGCGCGGGACTGGCCTTCCGCACGATGCAGCTATTCTTCATCCGCGATTTGCAGACAGGCCTGGTATGGGCAACGAAAATTCTCACCGACCCGTTCCATGACATCAAGCTGTACTACCGGGCGCCGGGCTATCTGCTGCGCGGTGAGTTCCTGGACACCGCGGAGGCGCACACGGGTTAGCGCACGTCCTATGTGTCATTGCGAGGCCGCTTGGTCGAAGCAATCTCCCGCGGGAGATTGCTTCGGCCAAGCGGCCTCGCAATGACAGAATGCCGCCGTTTCATCCAGGCCGGTGGTCAACGCGCAATGATAGAAACTGAACGATCGTGTGCTCAGCTCTCGACCGGCACGGGCCTGGGGCGATGAAAAGAATCGATCAACTGCCCCCGGTAAGTGGCAACGATCTCCCGCAGAATCCGCCGCCGGATCACCTTGTTGGTCATGGACGGCGCGGCCCACCACCAGCCGTCGCGCTCCATCGCCTTCGCCGCGGCGACGAAGCACTCGGCCACGGCAGCGAAATCTGCATCCGTGTAATTCAGACTGAAGATCAGCCGGCCAGTGCCGACCCAGCTCAACGCAATCCCTTCCGCACGCAGATAATATTGCAGCATCCAGTTATAGCGCGACGGCCGCGTGTAGTTCACCGTCCAGATCGACGAGAGATTGGCCACCCGTACCGGCAGGTCCGCCTTCGCCAGCATGTCGTTCAACATCGCCGCGCGGGCGTTCCAGCGCTCGTCCAGCCCGTCATAAAGCTGCTGAATCTCCGCCGACTCGAAGCGATGCAGGAACTCGTGCATCGCCCCCATCACGTAGGGATGCGAATTGAACGTGCCGCGCGCCAAGCAGATGTCGGCGGGCCGGTCGTCGCGGTATCGCTTCATGAACTCCCGCCGCCCGCACAGCACGCCGACCGGCAGCCCGCCGCCCAGCGTCTTGCCGTAGGTCACAAGATCGGGGCGCACGCCGAAATATTCGCTCGCGCCGCCGGGGGTCAGGCGGAATCCGACGAACACCTCGTCGAAGATCAGCACGACCCCGCGTTCGGTGCAGACGGCGCGAAGCCGCTGCAGCCATTGCGTATAGGTCGCGCGATCGAACCGCGCTGTCCGCCCGCTGTCCACCAGCGACGAATCCGCCGGCGCGGCGCTGTTCGGATGCAGCGCCTGCAACGGGTTCACCAGCACGCAGGCAATGTCGCGCCGCGTGCGCAACACGTGCAGCGTCCGTGCCGACATCTCGGCCAGCGTATAGGTGGCGCGCGGCGGCAGCGGATTGCCGACGCCCGGCTGCACGTCGCCCCACCAGCCGTGATACGCGCCGCAGAACCGCACCACATGCGTCCTCCGCGTGTGATAGCGGGCAAGCTGCACCGCCTGCATCACCGCCTCGGTGCCGGACATGTGGAACGATACCTCGTCCTGCCCGGATATCTGCCGCAGCCGATCGACGTTATAGGCGATGACGGGATGATAGGAACCCAACACGGGTCCGAGATCGCGCACCCGCTCCGTGCCGCGGTCAATGCATTCCTTATAGAAGTCGTAGCCCAGAAGATTGACGCCATACGACCCGGTGAGGTCGTACAGCACGTTGCCGTCGAGGTCGGTGAACGTCACGCCGGACGAGGCATTCGCCACCGACCCGGCGGACAGCGACTGCCGCACGATGCGGCTGTACTGGAACGGCACGCGATAGGCGTTGGTGAGCTGCAAATCGGAGGCGCCGGCCCGTACCTGCGCCGTCAGCGCGCTGGTGCGGGCGAAGCGTTGCCGATACAGCGAGGACAGCCGCAGGAACCCGTCCCGCCGCCGCAGCGCCACGGGCTCCGGCGGATCGTCCGAGCGGAAGAACCGATCCTCGTCGAATTCGTAGAACGGAATCAGCGAGGCGATCCGCCGCGCCAGCCGGGCATGGCCGGTCAGCGAGGGGTGCTTCGCGCGCGACAGGTCAAGCCGCTGGCTGACGCTGCCGATCAAGGGAATCGATGCTGCCATGCCTGCAACATAGGCAGCACCGGCGGCGCGTTGTATGGCAGTTCCATGACCCGTCACCGCGACGGGGCGGCGGCATGATTCGCCTGCGCGCGGCGCTGCGGCAAGTCGTGATGCGGGAGGATGTGAACTTCCTGCTGACCAATCGTATCCCGCGGCGGCTGGCGACGCGGTTCATTGGCTGGTTCAGTCGCATCGAAATCCCTGCCGTGCGCGGTCTCTCGATCGGCGCCTGGCGGATGTTCTCCGATCTCGATCTGAGCGACGCACGCGACACGCAATTCCGTAGCCTGCATGATTGCTTCACGCGCCGGCTGAAGGATGGTGCGCGGCCGATCGATGCCGATCCCGGCGTGCTGGTCAGTCCGTGCGACGCGATCGTCGGTGCGTTCGGGCGCGTGCAGGACGGCCATGTACTGCAGATCAAGGGCTTTCCCTATCGGCTGCGCGATCTGCTGCGCGATGACGAACTGGCGGAGACGTATCGCGACGGACGTTATGTGACGCTGCGGCTGACCTCGGCGATGTATCATCACTTCCATGCGCCGCATGACTGCCGAGTCGAATCCGTTACCTACATTTCCGGCGACACATGGAACGTCAATCCGATTGCCTTGCGGCGTGTCGAAGCTCTGTTCTGCAAGAACGAACGCGCGGTGATCCGGACCCGGCTGGACGCCGGCGGCCATGGCGTGACGCTGGTGGCGGTGGCGGCGATTCTGGTGGCGGGGATCCCCCTGTCATTTCTTGATACGCGCTACCCGTTGCGGCAGGGCGGCCCGCGGACGGTGAAATGCAATGCCGCATTGGCAAAGGGCGATGAGATGGGATGGTTCGAGCACGGCTCGACGATCGTATTGTTCGCGCCGGCGGGATTCGCATTCGATGCCAGCATGCAAGAGGGGATTCGGATAAGCGCTGGGCAGGCGTTGATGCGGGTGCCGAGCGGATGAATCGACATACGACGCAGGTGCACGCCATTGGGCAGATGCACGTAAACACCTTGGTGCCGACGGCCTGACCGCTCGATCCGTGTTTACCCGTATTCATGTGGCCCCGCCGGCCACACCGCCGCCTCGTAATATCGCGCCTGCTCGCCTGCGCCGCGCCACCAGCGCGGGTCCGCCGTGGTGATGCGCTTCAGCCGCGCCCGGAAACGCCAGGAGTGCCACGGGCTGCCGGTCGAAGCGCTGGCGGACGCGAAGGCGAGGCTGCCGGAGCAACCCGGTCCGTTTCCCGCCAATTCTCCCGGACCGGGGAGTTGTTCGGCCGCCGGCCCCGCCGTATCTCTGCCACCATGCGCATCCGAATCGCCTGGCTGACCGTCCTCGCCCTTACCCTGTCGCTGCCCGCGCTCGCTGCCGAGCCGGGGCACTCGGAGCCAGCGCATAAGCCGCCTGCCCATGCCGCGCCCGGGCCGAAGGCGATCGGCACGTTCGATGACTGGACGGCGGCGACCTACATCCAGGCGGGCCATACCGTCTGCTACGCCTTCACCCGCGCGCAGACCTCCGTCCCGGCGCTGACCGGCCGTGGCCAGGTCGTGCTGACCGTGACCGAGCGCCCAGACGCCCGCGACGGTGTCGCCGTAGAGGCGGGCTTTGACTACGCGCCCAAAGCCAGCGTGACGGTTCAGGTCGATCAGACCGGCCTCGATTTCTACACGGCCCAACGCAACGCCTTCGCGCGTGACGGCAAGGCGGCGGTGGCGGCCTTCCAGCGCGGCATTCGCGCGATCGCGCGGTCGCCTCGCCCCAACGCCCACGACGTGACCGACACGTTCAGCCTGAAGGGGTTCAGCGCGGCCTATGCCGCGGTGGTCAAGGCATGTCCGCCACCAAAGTGACCCAGCTTGACCTGACCGAAACCGAGCGCACCCGCGTCCTGGCGAAATCCGCGCTGTTCGACCCTCCGCCGGTGCAACTGGCGGACGGACGGCGCGACCTCGTCGGCCTGTCGCGCGAAGAATTGATCGCCGAGTTGGCGGCGATCGGCGAGGCGCCGTTCCGCGCCAAGCAGCTCTGGCACTGGATCTACCACCAGGGCGTCACGGACTTCGCCCGCATGTCCAGCATCGCCCGACCACTACAGACGAAGCTGGCCGAACGCTTCGTCATCGCCCGGCCGGAAACCGTGATCGCGCAGACCAGCGAGGACGACACCCGCAAGTTCCTCTTCCGCTTTCGCGACGGGCAGGAGGCGGAGACGGTCTATATCCCCGACCTGGAGGAAGATCGCGGCGCAGTCTGCCTGTCTTCGCAGGTCGGCTGCACCTTGTCCTGCCGCTTTTGCCACACCGGCACGCAGACGCTGGTGCGCAATCTTGGCACGGCGGAGATCGTCGGCCAGTTCATGGCGGCGCGCGACGCGTATGGCGAATGGCCGTCGCCCAAAGGGGAAACGCCGCGACTTCTGTCCACCATCGTGCTGATGGGCATGGGCGAGCCGCTGTACAACTACACGAACGTCGCCAAGGCGATGACAATTGTCATGGATGGCGAGGGCATCGGCCTGTCGCGCCGGCGTATCACGCTGTCCACGTCGGGCGTGGTGCCGATGATGGACCGCACAGGCGCGGAGCTTGGCGTGAACCTGGCGGTGTCGCTGCACGCGGTGCGCGACGACCTGCGCGATGTGCTGGTGCCGCTGAACCGCAAGTATCCGATCGCCGACCTGATGGCCGCGTGCCGCCGCTATCCCGGCGCATCCAACGCCCGGCGAATCACCTTCGAATACGTCATGCTGCGCTGGGTGAACGACAGCGAGGCCGATGCGCGCGAGTTGGTGCGTCTGATCGCAGGGATGCCGGCGAAAGTGAATTTGATACCGTTCAATCCCTGGCCCGGCAGCTCCTACCAGACCAGCACCCGCCCGGCGATCGAACGCTTTGCGCGGATTGTGAACGACGCGGGATTTGCTGCGCCGGTACGCAGCCCGCGCGGACGCGACATCCTGGCGGCGTGCGGCCAGTTGCGCACCGAAAGCCGGCGGGTGCGCGCGCCCTCCGGCTGATCCGTACGCCGCCGTACGAACGCGCGGCGACGTGACCGATCAACACTTTGACGACCGCCCCGACGTTACGGCATTGTCATACGATCTCTGGTTCTCGGAGGAGGAGTCGGAGCGATGCAGGCAGGGCTCGATGCGCTTCTGAAGCGGCTTATCACCATTGGCCGGCTGACGGTCCGTTGGCCGAGCGGCTCGTTGCAGACCTACGCCGGCAAGCCGGGTCCCGAAGCCGGCATTGCCATCCGCACGCCGGGGGCGGTGCGGCGACTACTGTGGAACCCGCCGCTCGCGGTCGGCGAATGCTACATGGACGGCACCCTGGTGCCGGACGGCTGCGCCATCCACGACGTGCTGGACGTGCTGGTCACCAACGTCGCCGCCCAGGGAGGCGTCCATTCCGTCGCCCGCTGGCGCGCGGTGCTGCGCGTGCTGAAGCGCCGCATCGATCAGTACAACCGGATGACCGCGTCGCGCCGCAACGTGGCGCACCACTACGATCTCAATGGCCGTCTCTACAGTTTGTTCCTGGACCGCGATCGCCAGTACTCCTGCGCGTATTTCCCGCGCGGCGACGAGACGCTGGAGGAGGCGCAGCTTGCCAAGAAGCGGCACATCGCCGCCAAGCTGTGCCTGAACAAGCCCGACCTGCACGTGCTGGACATCGGCTGCGGCTGGGGCGGCATGGCGCTGACGCTGGCGCGGGACTATGGCGCGCACGTCACCGGCATCACGCTATCGACCGAGCAGCTCGCCGAGGCGCGCAACCGCGTCATCAATGAGGGGCTGGAGGATCGCGTCTCCTTCGAACTTTGCGACTACCGCGCGATGGATCGCAAGTTCGACCGCATCGTCTCGGTCGGCATGTTCGAGCATGTCGGCGTGGGGTTCTATCGCACGTTCTTCGACACGGTGGCGCGCTGCCTGAACCCGGATGGCGTGGCGCTGCTGCACACGATCGGCCGGTGCGACGGCCCGGGCAGTACCAATCCGTGGATTGCGAAGTACATTTTCCCGGGCGGCTATACCCCGGCGCTGTCCGAGGTATTGCCGCCGATCGAACGCGTCGGGCTGCTGACCACGGATGTGGAGATCCTGCGGCTGCACTATGCCGAGACGCTGCGCCACTGGCGCTGGCGCTTCGCCGCAAATCGCGACGCGATCGCGTCGCTGTACGACGAGCGGTTCTGCCGGATGTGGGAGTTCTACCTGTCCGGCGCGGAACTTTCGTTCCGGCGCGAGGGCAACGTGGTGTTCCAGATCCAGCTCGCGCACGATCAGACGGCCGTGCCTCTGACGCGCGATTACATTGGCGAGTCGGAGCGCGCGATGGCGCGAGAGAAGGCTGCGGTTGCGGAGCGCGAGAGCTCGGCGCGCAGCGGCGGGTGATCAGCACGCACCTTTGCAGCGTGTCAGTGCGGGGGCGCGTGCCCCTGTCATTGTTGGGGGCGGTGTCCCTGTCATTGCGAGTTGGCCACCGGCCTTCGGTCGACCCGCACTGGATGAAACGGTCGGCGTCACCCCCAAGTCATGCCGACGAAGGTCGGCATCCACGTCTTGGGGTGCTGGCCGCGGCATAGGCGTAGATGCCGACCGTCGTCGGCATGACGTGGGGGCGCCGAGCGTGCCTCCCATCCGCGCGCGTGGAAGGCTCCAGTTTCTCGTTAGGAGCGACGCGACGAAGCAAACTCGCGCGTGACGAACCGTCGGCGGCTCGTCATGACCGGGATTGCTTCGGCCAAGCGGCCTCGCAATGACAGAGTGCTGCCGTTTCATCCAGGGCGGGTCGGCTCGTCGGCCGGTGGTAACTCGCAATGACAATGCGGCTGCGCGTGCCGCACGTGCAGTAACCATAACGCACGGCAGCCAAGCCGCGGCGGATGCAGCAACTGCCGCGTCATGGCGCCGATGCACACAGCGCGGCGATGCGCCTGGCGATCTCGTCCACGCGGTCCCATTGGGTGAATTCGACCGTGCTGCGTGGATCGGTCGGCCCACCGGTCAGCTTCATGATCAGCCGGATGATCTGCCGGTCGAGCCAACCGTAGCGCGGATAGTCCAACCGCCCTGCGACCGCGGTTGCAAGGATCGGCGACAATCGGTGGCGCGCGATTGCTTTTTGCAGGTAGCGATTGCCGCTTGCGCTGTCCTTGCCGGGCTTGCGCGCGGTTAGGTTGACCGAGACGAATACCAGCGGTGCCGGCGCGGGATGCGCGCGATAGGCGGCCAGGAAGCGATCGGCTTCCGGCAGATGCCGGCCGTAGCGCACCGCGGCAACCAGGATGACGAACCGCGCCGCAGCAAGGTCGTCCAGCACGGGAAACTTCTCCGCCAGGTTACGCGGGGCAACGGCAATGCCGTGGTTTGCCAGCCGGTCCGCGATGCGCCTGGCGATCCGCGCTGCCTGGCCGTCGTGTGTGGCGTAGAACAACAGCACATGTTCTGGCTGGGTCCGTCGCGCGGCACCCTCGCCGGCGACGATAGCTATTCCGCCGCCTGCCGCGTGGCGTTGTAGATCACCTCATCCAGCGCCGGCTTCACCTGCCGCATGAACGTATCCAGCGTCTCGATCACCACTTCCTTCGGCGTCTGCGCGTAGTGGTTGATCAGCGTGATGTATTCCGCGGGGAACACGCGCCATTGCGCCAGCAGCTCCGCGCGCACTTCCTCGACCGAGCCGAACACGAACAATCCGGAGCTGACCAGCGAACCGAAATAGTCGTCGTTCTCGACCTTGCGACGGCCCATCGCGGCGTAGAAGTTCTTCCAGATGTCCAGGTCGTAGTTGCGGATGCGGTTGAGCGCATCCTCCTTCGTCTTGCCGATCTGGATCCACCGCACCATGCACTGGTTCTGCCCCGGCAAGTAGGAACGCCCGTTCGCCGCCGCGGCCTTGCGGAAGTGCTCCGACAGCGGGCCAGCCGACTGGATGTTGGTGAAGTACGTCGGCACGAATCCATTCTTGCCGCAGAAGGCAATGGTATCAGGACTGCCGCTGCCGGACACGAACACCGGCGGATGCGGCTGCGTCCAGGGCGCGGGACACACCGCCACGCGGCGCGTGTGGCCGTCCGCATCCACTTCACCCGGCGCACCCAGCTTCTGCGTTACGCCGGCACGCGCCAGGGGCCAGTCATCGACGCCGGTGTCGTATGGGTACGGAATCTGCCAGGTGTCGCTCTTGTGGTCGAAGCTCTCCTGCGTCCACGCCTTCAGCATGATCTCGACGTGGTCCTCGAAGATGCGGCGGTTCTTCGCGTCGTCCGCGAGATCCTTCGCGCCGGTCGTCTCCTGCGAGAAACCCGCAAGCTGCGTCTGCACATTGTACAGCGCCGCGGTGGGCGACTTGGTCGCGCGCGTGCCGTAGTGCTGGCCGATCACGTTGGTCCAGCGCGACTGGTAGCCGCGCGCCAGCCCCACAAAGCTGCGGCCCTGCGCGAGCTGGTTTATCACCGCGGTTTCTTCTGCCACGCGGATCGGATTGTGCGTCGCCAGCACATAGCCGATGACGCCGACATTGATGCGCTTGGTAATGGCCGCCCAGTACGCCTGGATCGCGGTCGGGGCCGGCGCGACTTCGTAACCCTCCGACCAGAAATGGTGCTCGATCGTTCCGACGCCCCATAGCCCCATCTCGTCAGCGGCGCGCACGATGTCGGACGCGCCGTGGATCGCCTGCTGGTAAAGCTGGCGGTTGCGACCGATCGGGCGCAGCGCGGCGCGCTCCGCCTCGTCCTTCGCGGGCAGCACCGGATAGATGATGGTCATCGGCTTGAGTTCGGGCATCTCATGCGCTCCATACTGTCGCGTTGGTGCACGATACCGGCTGGTAGAGGGCCGTCAATCGGCGGCGGAGCGCGATCAGCCGGGCTGATCCAGTTGCTGCCAGATCAAACGCAGGAACAACAGCCGCAACCCGGCACGGTGCATGTTGCGGTAACTGGTCGAAAGGAAGTCGGCGCCGCTGCACACGAACTCCACGTGCGCCGCGTGCGCGTCCTGGACACGGCGACGCAACAGGGCCGCGTGCAGGCCGCGATGACGCAACGCAGGGTCGGTCGCTGCGTCGGCGAGGTAACCGATGCCGGATTCAACAAACAGCGTTGCGGCCGCCGCGGGCTGCCCGTCGATTCGCGCGATGTAGAGCGACCAGCCGGGCTGGCCCAGCCACGGCCGGACATTCGCCTTGAAACGATCGTGCATGGAAGCCGGAATGCCCCAGCCTGCAACATACGCGGCGAGGAATGTATCCATCTCCGCGGCGTCGGAAACCAACCGAACGTCGCAATCAACCGGCGCGGCGATTTCGAGATCCGGCGCGCCGATCAGCGCCGCGTGCACACCTGACTGGAAGAACCCGTGCCGTGCCAGCTCGCGCCCCAACGCGGGATCGGCGTCGCCGGAGGCGAGTTCGAACCGACCGGCGACCGCGTTCTCGCGATACCATTGGACCAGCGGGCCGACGCGATGTTCCTGGCCTGCGCGCAGTCCGATCACGCTGTTGAACGCCGGCGACGGCAGGTGGCGCGCCATCAGCGCGACAACGTCATCGACGCGCCGCCACGCTACGCCGATCGGATTGCCGTAAATTTGTTGCAGAATCCGCATCCGCGCGAGCGTATAGTCCGCCGCGATCGCCGTCACGCGATGCACAAGATCGAGCGATGGGACAAGCAGCGGGCCGGCATTCATCGGAGGAGCACGGTGCGGGTGATGTCCTGGCCGGTTTCGCTGTCGATCGCCAGGAAGGGTGCGCGTACCGTCGTCCATTCGCGAAGCTGGTCCAGTGCGACGTAGCGGCGGTTGGTCGTGTCATACAGCCGCGATCCGGCGTAGCGCTTCACCAGGATCGGACTCGGATTCCGAACTGCCGGCATGGATACCTCCTATTACGGCGCGTACGATAATGTCTTTGCGAGTTGCCACCGGCCGGCGGCCGGCGGCCGACCCGCGCTGGATGAAACAGCGTCGGCGGCCTGACGTAGGTTCCCCCCTCCCCTTGAGGGAGGGGTTGGGGGAGGGGTGCGTACATCCACCGACCGCGGATGTACGCACCCCTCCCTCAAGGAGAGGGGGAACCTTGTTTCTTGTTAGGAGCGAAGCGACGAAGCAATCTCGTTCGGGATGATGCGCCGCTTGTCACGACCGAGATTGCTTCGTCGCTTCGCTCCTAACAAGAAACTACCCGTGTCATGGCCGAGCGTTTCATCCAGGGCGGGTCGGCCGACCGGA
>DASXFW010000060.1:0-29537 GCA_036489395.1 Acetobacteraceae bacterium
ACGGATTGCTTCTTCGCCTCGGATTGCTCCCCACCCCACCTCGCGATGACGCAGTTACCTCTGGCTTCAGGCTTGGTCGGTAGGCCCAGGATGGACTTGCACCTTCCTGACAAGGCACGCTCACGGACGCACGATGGCCGGCAAGCCGGCGGCGACGCTGCTGCATTGCGGGCCGGGCCTGGCGAACGGCCTCGCCAACCTGCACAACGCACGCCGCGCCAACACGCCGATCGTCAACATCCCCGGCGACCAGGCGACGTATCACCGCCCGCTCGACGCACCGCTGACCGCGGATACCGAAGGCTGGGCGCGCGGCGTCTCGGGCTGGGTGCGCACGGCCGCATCCTCGCGCACGGTTGGCGCCGATGCCGCGGCGGCGGTGGCGGCGGCACGCACGTCGCCCGGGCAGATCGCCACGCTGATCCTGCCGTCGGACACGTCGTGGGATGAGGGCGGCGTGGTCGCCGATCCGCTGCCGGTGCCCGCGGCGCCGGCGTCCGCCCCCGGCCAGATCGACGAAGCCGCGATGATCCTGCGCCGTGGCGGCGCCGGCGTGCTGCTGTTGCTCTCCGGCACCGGGCTGTCGGAGCAGGGGCTGGAATACGCGCACCGCATCGCCGCACACACCGGCTGCCGGCTGATGGCCGGCGGCTCCAACGCGCGGACGGCGCGCGGCCAGGGGCGCATCCCGGTGGATCGCGTTCCCTACGTCGTCGATGTGGCGGTGAAGGCGCTGGCCGGCACGAAGCACCTGATCCTGGCCGGCGCGAAAAAGCCGGTCACGTTCTTCGCCTATCCGGGGAAGGTGCAGACATCCGTGCCGCCGGACGCCGAGCTGCATGTGCTGGCGCGGCCGGAGCAGGACATTGTCGATGCGCTGGGCAGGCTGGCCGAGGCGGTTGGCGCGCCGAAGGTCGCCAGGCCGGACAACGGCCCGCGCGCCGAGTTGGGGCGTGGCGCGATCACCCCGGAATCGGTCGCGGCGACGCTCGGCGCGCTGATGCCGGACGATGCGGTGATCGCCGACGAATCCGTCACCTTCGGTCGCGGCTTCTTCCCGCTGACCAAGGCCGCGCCGCCGCATGACTGGCTGAACGTGACGGGCGGTGCGATCGGCGGCGGCCCGCCGCTGGCCACGGGTGCGGCGATCGGTGCGCCCGGGCGGCGGGTAATCAACCTGCAGGCCGATGGATCGGCGATGTACACGGTGCAGTCGCTGTGGACCCAGGCGCGCGAGAAGCTGGACGTGACGACCATCCTGCTGTCGAACCGCAAGTACCAGATCCTGATCGGCGAGCTGGCGAATGTCGGCGCCAATCCGGGGCGGACCGCGATGGACATGCTCGATCTGGGCAATCCGGACATCAATTGGGTGCAACTTGCGGGGTCGATGGGCGTGGAAGGCGCGCGGGCGGAGAATGCCGAGACGTTCGGCGATCTGCTGCGGCATTCGCTGGGGCGGTCCGGACCGTTCCTGATCGAGCTGCTGACCTGAATCGGTGCGCCGGCTAAATCGGTGCGACGGCAGGCAGGACTTCTGCCATGCCGTTGCGCTGGTATTATTCAACCCGGAGAACCGCTGAGTTTTCGCGGAGAAGTTTTACGGCCCTTCGCGAAGCGCAATTCGTTCTCTCCGCGAACCTCAGCGGGGCTCCGCGTTTATTATTGGACCCTGCGCACCGCACAGGCTTTGCGATCACCTGCACCTGACCAGCGGAACGCAACCGCGGCTGATCCGTCGCGCTATCTCATCGTGCGGCCGGCCCACCCGGCAGCACGGATGCGCAAAGGCGAGATCATGACAACCCAGTCACACGCACAGGAGCAACCGTTCACAGCGGCGAAATCGGCCACGCGCCAGTTGGCGTTCAGCCACCAGCGGCGGCTGCGGAGCATTCTCGACCTGGACGGTTTCCAGGCAGCGGCAAAACGCAAACTGCCGCATGCGATCTACGGTTATGTCGCGAACGGCTCTGAAGACGAGACCTCCCGCAAGACCAATCGCACGGCGTTCCTGAACTATCGCCTCGTCCCGCGCGTGCTCCACGGCGTGAAGCAGCGTTCGCAACGCACCACATTGTTTGGCCGCCAATTCGCCGCACCGTTCGGCATTGCGCCGATGGGCGGCAGCGCCGCCGTCACGTACGATGGCGACAACGTGATGGCGCGCGCCGCGGCGCAGTGCGGCATCCCGTTTGTGCTCAGCGGCAACTCCATCATCCCGATGGAGGAAGTGGCGCGGAACTGTCCGGGCGCCTGGTTCGCGTCCTACCAATCCGCTAACACAAATGCTATCGAGGGCATGGTGAGGCGCGTCGCCGACGCCGGCTTCCGCACGTTCGTGCTGACCGCCGACGTGCCGGTGGGTTCGAACCGCGAGAAGGACGCACGGGCCGGTTTCCATCAGCCGATCCAGTTCAATCGCAAGATCATCCGCGACGGCATCCTGCATCCCGGCTGGGTGGTCTCCACCGCGCTGCGCACGCTGCTGAAACGCGGCAACCCGCACATCGACAACCTCGAATACGATGGCGGCCCCAGCCTGTTTTCGCAGACCGCCGGCAAGATTGCGTCGCATGCCGGATTGTCGTGGGACCACGTAAAGCTGATCCGCCGACTATGGCAGGGGCCGTTCGTGGTGAAGGGCATCCTGTCGGCGGACGACGCGCGGATCGCGCACGGGCTCGGCGTGGACGGCATCGTTGTGTCGAATCATGGCGGGCGGCAGCTCGACAAGGCGGCGACGCCGTTGCAAGTGCTGCCGGAGATCGTGGCCGCGGCGGGCGACATGACGGTGATCGTCGATAGCGGCTTCCGCCGTGGCACCGATGTGCTGACGGCGCTGGCGCTGGGTGCGGATTTCGTGCTGGTCGGGCGCCCGTTCCTGTTTGCCGCCTCGGTTGCGGGGGAAGCCGGCGTGCTGCACGCGATCGAGCTGCTGTCGAAGGAGATCGATCGCGACATGGCGCTGCTCGGGCTGAACGATCTGGATGAGATGGGGCCGGACCGGCTGCTGCGGGTCGCCGATGCGAGCTTGGCTGTTGAGGTGGAGGCGGCGGAATAAGGTATCGGTTATAGCCGATAACGTCCGCTTCCATTGCGGGAGGGGGAGGGGGTGCTTCTTTCCGATCTCCGGCGGACGTACCTACCCCTCCCCCTGCCCCCCGCTACCCCTCCCCCTAACCCCCTCCCGCAAGGGGAGAGGGAAAATTATAACCTGTCTTTATATCAGCGCGTATTCCACTTCCGGGGTATAGACCGATTGTTCTTTCCCCAGCAACGAAGAGAACAGCGTGAAATGCTGCATGGTTACGGACTGAGAACGGAAAAGATTGTTCGCCTGCACGAAGGCCGCGACCTTGCCTTCCACCGCGTTGTCCAGCCGCGCGAGCGACACGTGCGGGGCGAAGCGGCGGCGTTCCGGCTCCAGGCCGATCCGTTGCAGTGCCGTCTCGATCTTGCTTTGCAGCAGCTCCAGCCGTTCGTTGCGTTCCACGCCGACCCACAGCGCGGTGCTGCGACCGGACTTCGCGAACGTGCCGACGCCGGACAGCGTCAGATCGAAGCTGCGTGCCTTCAGGGCGGCCAGCGCGTGGTCGATCTCCTCGGCGCGGTAGGCTGGGGCTTCGCCGATGAAGCGCAGGGTGACGTGGTAGTTCTCCGGCGGCACCCAGCGCGCACCGGGGATGCCGCCCGACAGCATCGCGATGCGTTGCCGCAGCTCCCACGGCAGGTCGAGAGCAACGAACAACCTCATGCCGCGGGCACCTCCGCCAGGAGCTTCTCCACCAGGGGCAGCAGGCGGGCGACCTCGATGCGGACGCCTTTGGCATTGGGGTGCAGGCCGTCGGGCTGGATCAGGCCGGGCACCTCGGCCACGCCTTGCAGGAAGAACGGGTCGTAGAGGATGCCGGGACGGCGGCCGAGCGCGTCGAACACCGCACGGTACTGGCGTTCGTAGTCGGGGCCGAGGTTCGGCGGCGCATACATGCCGGTCAGCAGCACCGGGATGTGGTGGGCGGCCAGCGTGTTCAGGATGGCGGTCAGGTTGGCCTGCATGTCCTTGGGATCGACGCCGCGCAGGCCGTCATTGGCGCCGAGCTCGACGATGGCGGCATCGGCGCCGCCCGCCAGCACCCAGTCCAGCCGGGCGCGGCCGTCGGCGGAGGTGTCGCCGGACACGGCGCCGTCGATGATGTGCACGTCGTGGCCCTGGGCGCGCAGCGCGGCCTGCAACTGCGCTTCGAAGCTGTCGGCGTGCGGCAGGCCGTAGCCGGCGGAGAGCGAGTCGCCGAGGACCAGCAGGCGGATCGGGGCGGCGCGGGCGGAGGGGGCAGGTAGCAGAAGAAGGGTCAGGACCGCGAAGAACCAGAGGGTGCAGGACCGGTGCGGTTTGCCCCCTCCCCCCATCCCCCTCCCGCAAGGGGAGGGGGGGTGTCGCTTGTTGCAGCAATCTCCCCCCTCCCCTTGCGGGAGGGGGATGGGGGGAGGGGGCAAACCGCGCCGGTCCAGCCAGCCCCGGCCCTTATTCCTCGCGGCGCGGACGCCATATGCTGCCGCCATGGATGCCATCACGCCGCCTCTGCGCTCCACCGACTCCACAACGCCGCTGGTACGGATCAGGAACCTGCATTTGACGGTGCCTTCCACCGCAGGGTTGGTCAACATCCTGCGCGGTATCGATCTCGACATCGGCAAGGGCGAAGCGGTGGGCCTGGTGGGGCCGTCCGGCTCCGGCAAGACCAGCCTGCTGATGGTGCTGGCGGGGCTGGAACGGGCCACATCCGGCACCGTGTCCATCGCCGAACGGGAGGTGACCGCGCTGGACGAGGACTCGCTCGCCCGGCTGCGCCGCACCCATATCGGCATCGTGTTCCAGGCGTTCCATCTGATCCCCACCATGACGGCGCTGGAGAATGTCGCCGTGCCGCTCGAACTGGCCGGCCGCGCCGAAGCCATCCCCCGCGCCAAGGACGCGCTGCAATCGGTCGGCCTGTCGCACCGCCTGACTCACCTGCCCGGACAGCTCTCCGGCGGCGAGCAGCAGCGCGTCGCCCTGGCCCGCGCGTTCGCGCCGGAGCCGATGCTGCTGCTGGCGGACGAACCCACCGGCAACCTGGACCACGCCACCGGCACCGCGGTGATGGACCTGTTGTTCGCATTGCGGGCCGCATCCGGCACCACCTTGCTGCTGATCACGCATGACGCCGAACTGGCCGCCCGCTGCGACCGCCGCGTGCACCTGGCGGACGGCCGGGTGGAACACCTGGTGCCGGCATGATCCTGGCGTTCCCATGACCCGGGCGTTCCCAATGATCCTGGCGTTCCGATGATCCTGGCGTTTCGGCTGGCGCGGCGGGAGCTGCGTGGCGGCGTGCGCGGCCTGTGGATCGTGCTGCTGTGCCTGGCGCTGGGCGTGGCGGCGATCGCCGCGGTCGGCACGCTGCGCGTCGCGATCAACCGCGGACTGGCGGCGGACGGCCGCAGCCTGTTGGGCGGCGACCTGGACATCGACGGAGGCTCCCAGCCGCTGCCCGACACGCTGCGCACCTGGCTGCATGACCGGGGCGCGCGGATTTCCGACATCGTGCAGATGCGCTCGATCCTGGTGGCACCGTCCGGCCAGCGGCAACTGATCGAGCTGAAGGCCGTGGACGCCGCATGGCCGCTGGTCGGAGCGCCGGAGCTGTCGCCCCCGCAGCCTCTGGCCCAGGCCCTGGCAGAGCACGATGGGCGTTACGGGCTGCTGGCCGAACAGGTCGTGCTGGACCGGCTGGGGTTGCATCCGGGCGACATGGTCCGGCTGGGCAATGCCACGTTCCGCGTCGCCGGCACGCTGGTCACCGAGCCGGACCAGGTGGCCACCCCTGCCCTGCTCGGGCCACGCGTGCTGATCTCCGCCGCGGCGCTGCCGGAGACCGGGCTGATCGTGCCGGGCTCCATCGTGCTCTATGCGCTGCGGCTCACCTTGCCGCATCCCGCCGCCGCACCCGCGCTGGCCCAGCAAATCCAGGCGGCGTTCCCGGGCACCGGCTGGCGCATCCGCGACCCGAGCGACGCCGCGCCCAATGTCCGCCGCTTCATCGAGCAAACCGGGCAGTTCCTGACGCTGGTCGGGCTGACCTCGCTGCTGGTCGGCGGCATCGGTGTGGCCAACGGCGTGCGCGCCTGGCTGGACGCGCGCGCGCGCACCATCGCGACGCTGCGCTGCCTCGGTGGGTCGGCGCGGCTGTTGTTCGGCGTGTGCCTGATCCAGGTGCTGGCGCTGGTGGGGATCGGCATCCTCGCCGGGCTGATAGCCGGGACGATCCTGCCGCTGGTCGCGATGGTGGTGCTGCGCGGCATGCTGCCTGTGCCGCCGGTGCTGGGCGTCTATCCGGGGCCGCTGGTGGTGGCTGCGCTCTATGGGCTGCTGACCGCGCTGGCCTTCGCGCTATGGCCGCTCGGCCGCGCCGCCCGCATCCCCGGTGGTGCGCTGTTCCGCGACGCACTGATCCCAGAGCATGCGACGCCTTCGCCGTGGCTGGTTGGCGCGACTTTGGCCACGACGGCCGCGTTGGTGGCGCTGACCATCGCCGTAACGCCGGACCGCCGCTTCGCCGCCTGGTTCTGTGCCGGCGCTATGGCGACGCTGGTATTGTTCCGCATCGGCGGCACCGCGGTGGTTCGCGCGGCGCGCGCCATGCCGCGGGTGGCACCGGCCTGGCTGCGCCTGGGCATCGCCAACCTGCACCGGCCGGGCAATTCGACGGGACTGCTGCTGGTGTCCGTCGGCCTCGGGCTGTCCACGCTGGCGGCGGTGGCCCTGATCCAGGGCAACATCCGCAACGAGGTGCTGGACCAGCTTCCGGCCGATGCGCCGAGCTTCTTCTTCGTCGATATCCAGGGGGCGCAGCTTCCCCGGTTCGAACAAATCGTGCGCGCCACACCGGGCGTGCAGGACATGCAGCAGGTGCCGTCGCTGCGGGCGCGGATCGTCGCGGTGAACGGCGTCCCGGCCGACCAGGTGCGCGCCACGCCGGAGACGCGCTGGGCGCTGGCCGGCGACCGAGGCCTGACCTATGCCGCCACGCCGCCGCCGGGGACGCGGATCGTCGCCGGCCATTGGTGGCCGCCGGACTATGACGGCCCGCCGCTGGTGTCGTTCGACGCCGGACTGGCGCGCGGCTGGGGCGTGGGCCTCGGCAGCGTCATCCGGGTGAACGTGCTGGGCCGCGACATCGACCTGAAGATCGCCAGCCTGCGGGACATTGCGTGGGCGACGCTGTCGCTGAACTTCGCGATGGTGGCCAGCCCGGGGCTGCTGGAGCATGCGCCGCACAGTCATATCGCGACGGTCCGGGTGGCGCGGCCGGACCAGGGGGCGCTGCTGCGTGCCGTCACGGACGCGCTGCCGAACGTGACCGGCGTGCTGGTGGCCGACGTGCTGGCCGCGGTCGCGGCGCTGCTGGACCAGGTGGCGACGGCGCTGGCGGCGACGGGTTCGCTGGCGCTGCTGGCTGGCGCGCTGGTGCTGGTCGGTGCGGTGGCGGCGGGGCAGCGGCGGCGCACGGCGGAGGCGGTGATCCTGAAGACGCTCGGCGCCACGCGGGCGCAGATCCGCGCCGCCTGGCTGGTGGAGTTCGGGCTGCTGGGCCTGGCGGCTGGCGTGCTGGCGGCGCTGGCCGGCACCGCCGCAAGCTACGCCGTGGTGCGCTATGTCATGCACGCCGATTGGGTGTTCCTGCCCGGCACCCTGGCCGAGACCCTGTTGGGAGCCCTCGCCATGATGCTGATTCTGGGCTATGCAGGCACCGCGGCAGCGCTTCGCGCCAAGGCCGCGCCGTTGCTACGCAATGAATGAAGAAGCGGTCACGCAGCCGCCGAGGCACCGTTTCGCACTTGAACAGCCCTGGCCGATCTCCAAAATGAGAGCGCGGAAATAGGGCATAACGCCTGAGAGATACGAGGAACCCATGGCCTTCAGTCCCGAGTACAGGACCTACAACAGTGCCTCGGCCGCGACGTCGGCCGCCGTGCTGGATGCCGGCCTGCGCGCCTATATGCTCCGGGTTTACAACTGGATGTCGTCCGGGCTGCTGCTGACCGGCATCGTCGCCTACCTGATTGCGCATACCAGCCTGATCAACGCGTTCTACCCTCTGGTGCAGACGCCGTTCGGCACCATGGCGCGGACCGCGTCGCCCCTGGCGATGATCTCGATCTTCGCGCCGCTGGCGTTCGTGCTGGTGCTGAGCATCGGCATCAACAAGCTGTCCGCCACCGCGGCACAGGCGCTGTTCTGGGCGTTCTGCGCGGTGATGGGCGCCAGCCTGACCAACATCTTCCTGATCTACACGCAGGAATCCATCGTCCGCGTGTTCTTCATCACCGCGGCGACCTTCGCGGGCATGAGCATCTGGGGCTACGCCACCAAGGCAGACCTGAGCCGCATGGGCAGCTTCCTGATGATGGGGTTGTTCGGCATCATCATCGCGTCGGTGGTGAACATCTTCCTGCACAGCTCCGGCCTGCAGTTCGCGATCAGCATCATCGGCGTGGTGGTGTTCACCGGTCTGACCGCGTACGACACGCAGCGGATCAAGGGGAACTACCTGCAGTTCGCGTATGCCGAGGGGACGGCGATGGCGGCCAAGCGCGCGGTGATGGACGCGCTGGGGCTGTATCTGAACTTCATCAACCTGTTCATGCTGCTGTTGCAGTTGCTGGGCAACCGCAACAGCAACTGACCGCGCGGATAGCGTAAGGGAAGCGAGAAGGCTCCCCCCTCCCCTTGAGGGAGGGGGTTAGGGGGAGGGGTGCATACCTCCGCTGGACCAGCGGATGTACGCACCCCTCCCCCTAACCCCCTCCCTCAAGGGGAGGGGGGATTTTTTTGGCCTTCTCGCACCACCTACTCAGGCAGAAGTTCGATCGCGTCGCCGACCGCGAACCGGCCGCCCTCCACCACCTCCGCATGCACGCCTAGCTCGATATGGCCGTAGAGATCGCGCAGCTCGGTCAGCGGGTCGGCGTCGCGTTCCGCCGTCTCCGGGTTGACCTGCGTGGCGGGGCAGCGGACGATCGGCCTGGTCACGCGCAGCACGGTACCGCCGAGCTGAAGCTGCTGGCCGACCCACTCGCGCTCGCTCCATGCCGGCGCGCCGGAGAACCACACGTTGGCGCGGAACCGCCGGCGGTGGCGGCGGGCGCCGATCTTCGCCTCGTAGTCGCGCAGGCTGGCCAGGTTGATCAGGCTGACGACCTTGCGGCGCTGGTCGCAGAAGCTGTGGCCCTCGACGTAGTGGAAGGCCGGGGCGCCGCGTGCCTCCTCACCCATGTAGCCGGTCAGGAAGGCGCCGATGCGGGCGCGGCCGGCCTCGGTCAGCGCGTTCTCCACCACCGCCGCGCCGTCCGGGGCGCGGATCGCCAGCATGCCCGAGCGTGGGTTGAAGAACGAGAACAGGGAGGCGATGCGGGCGTTCTTCATGAGGCACATGAAGTTGGCCTTCATCAGCCAGCGCGGTTCGGCCGGGTCGAAGCCGGCATCGCCCTGCGCCAGGGCGAAGGCGCGGTCCCACGGGATGCAGCCGCCCGGCTCGACGTCGGCCCATTCCAGCGCCTCGGCGGTCAGACCTTTGACCGGGTAGCGGTACAGATATTCGATGCGCATGCGGCGGTCCCCCTTGAGGCACACTCCGCCTGTTACCACCTGATTGCCACAGGTTCACGTCCCCGTTGCCTGCGGAATAGGGGCGGGCAGTGGCCGGTCGCCTAAAGTACAGGGACACATAGGAATGGACATCCAGAAGTTCACCGAGCGCGCCCAGGGATTCCTGCAGGCCGCGCAGACCATCGCGATCCGCGAGTTCCACCAGCGCATCACGCCGGACCACCTGCTGAAGGCGCTGCTGGACGACGAGGAAGGCGCCGCTTCCGGCCTGATCAAGGCCGCCGGCGGCGATCCGAAGGCCGCGCAGGCGGCCGTCCAGATCGAGATTGCGCGCCAGCCGAAGGTGCAGGGTTCCGGCGCCGGCCAGCCGCAAATAACGCCCGAGCTGGTGCGCGTGCTGGACGCGGCGGAGAACGCCGCGACCAAGGCAGGCGACGAATACGTCGCGCAGGACCGGCTGCTGGTGGCGCTCGCCGCGTCCGACACGCCGGCCGCTCGCGCGCTGAAAAGCGCCGGCATCACGCCGCAGGCGCTGGAGAAGGCGGTCAACGACATCCGCAAGGGGCGCAAGGTCACCTCGGCCAACGCCGAGGCCAACTTCGACGCGCTGAAGAAATACGCGCACGACGTCACCGAGTCGGCGCGGCAGGGCAAGCTCGATCCCGTGATCGGCCGCGACGAGGAGATCCGCCGCACCATCCAGGTGCTGGCGCGGCGCACCAAGAACAACCCGGTGCTGATCGGCGAGCCTGGCGTCGGCAAGACCGCCATCGTCGAGGGATTGGCCATCCGCATGGTCAACGGCGACGTGCCGGAGGCGCTGAAGAACAAGAAGCTGCTGGCGCTGGACCTGGGCGCGATGGTCGCCGGCGCGAAATACCGCGGCGAGTTCGAGGAACGCCTGAAGTCCGTCCTGAAGGAGATCGAGGACGCGTCCGGCGAGGTCGTGTTGTTCATCGACGAGATGCACACGCTGATCGGCGCGGGCCGTGCGGACGGCGCGATGGATGCGTCCAACCTGATCAAGCCGGAACTGGCGCGCGGCGCGCTGCATTGCATCGGCGCCACCACGCTGGATGAATACCGCAAGCATGTGGAGAAGGATGCGGCACTGGCACGGCGCTTCCAGCCGATCTTTGTCGGCGAGCCGTCGGTTGAAGATACGATCAGCATCCTGCGCGGCATCAAGGAAAAGTACGAACTGCACCACGGCGTGCGCATCACCGACGGCGCGCTGGTCGCGGCGGCGACGCTGTCCAACCGCTACATCACCGACCGCTTCCTGCCGGACAAGGCGATCGACCTGATCGACGAAGCCGCCAGCCGGCTGCGCATGCAGGTGGATTCGAAGCCGGAGGAGCTGGACGAACTCGACCGCCGCATCATCCAGTTGAAGATCGAGCGCGAGGCGTTGCGCAAGGAGCCCGACGCCGCGTCGCGCGACCGGCTGGGCAAGCTGGAGAAGGAGCTCGCCGAACTCGAGGAAGAGTCGAATGCGCTGACCGCCGCCTGGCAGGCGGAAAAGGAGCAAGTGCAGGAGACCCAGAAGCTGAAGGAGCGGCTGGACCAGGCGCGCAACGAAGTGGAGATCGCACAGCGGCGCGGCGATTTGGCGAAGGCGTCGGAGCTGCTGTACGGCGTCATCCCCGACATCGAGAAGAAGCTGGCGAAGGGCGCCGACGGCAAGCTGGTGAACGAGGCGGTGACCGAGCAAGACATCGCCGGCGTGGTCAGCCGCTGGACCGGCATCCCGGTGGACAAGATGCTGGAAGGCGAGCGCGCCAAGCTGCTGCGCATGGAAGACCAGTTGCGCAAGCGCGTCATCGGTCAGGACGAGGCACTGACCGCGGTTGCCAATGCGGTGCGTCGCGCCCGCGCGGGTTTGCAGGATCCGAACCGGCCGATCGGTTCGTTCTTGTTCCTTGGCCCCACCGGCGTCGGCAAAACCGAGACCTGCAAGGCTTTGGCCGAATTCCTGTTCGACGACGAGCGCGCGATGGTGCGCATCGACATGAGCGAGTTCATGGAGAAGCACAGCGTATCGCGGTTGATTGGCGCACCGCCGGGTTATGTCGGCTACGACGAAGGCGGCGTGTTGACCGAGGCCGTGCGTCGCCGTCCGTACCAGGTGATCCTGTTCGACGAAGTAGAGAAGGCGCACGAGGATGTCTTCAACGTGCTGCTGCAGGTGCTGGACGATGGTCGCTTGACCGACGGCCAGGGCCGCACGGTGGACTTCAAGAATACGATCATCGTGCTGACGTCGAACCTGGGTTCGGAAATACTGGCGGCGCAGCCGGAAGGCGAGCCGACGACGATGGTGCAGGGCCAGGTGATGACCATCGTGCGTCATCATTTCCGCCCGGAGTTCCTGAACAGACTGGACGAGATCATCTTGTTCAGGCGGTTGCAGCGGGGCGACATGGCCTCGATCGTGGAGATTCAGATCCAGCACCTGCGCAAGCTGCTGGCGGATCGCAAGATCGGGCTGGAACTGGATCGCGCGGCGCTGCAATGGCTGGCGGATGAAGGCTACGACAGCACGTATGGCGCGCGGCCGTTGAAGCGGGTGATCCAGCGGTCGTTGCAGAATACGCTGGCCGGGCTGATCCTGGAGGGTACGGTGAAGGAGGGCGAGACGGTGCGCGTCTCGGCCGGTGCCGATGGCCTGCGGATCAACGGTCAGTTGGCGGAGGCGGCGTAAGGCGGCGGTGGGGGGCGGCATTCGCCGCCCCGTTTGCTTTTGGTCCTGGCGGCACTGGAGTGTTAGGCTCCGCCTACGCCTGCGAGGAAAGGTCTCATGCGTACTGTCCGGGTTTCAGACGAAGTGAAGGAAATCGTCGACCGCCACGTCGCGTCCGGATCGGCGCCAAGCGGCGTTGCATTCGTGGAGGAAGCGATTCGCCTGTACGCAGAACGCCTGGAAGACGACGAGGATGAGCTGATCGCGGCGGCGGCGGAGGGCATGGCGGCAATCGAGCGAGGTGACTACGTGACCATCTCGAGCGCGGAAGATGTCGAGGCATTGCGGGAACGCGTTTGGAACCGTGCCATGATTCTGGCTGAAGAGATGCGCGCGAACCGTCCTAGATCCAGCACCCCGCGGCGCACAGAAGCAAAAGCGGGCGAATGACCGCTTGACGCCTCACCGGCCTGGCCGAGAGGCAGATGAGTGACGCCATTGCACACAGCGTTAATGAATATGGCACGACGCACGCCCATCGCTATGAGACACTAATTCTGGCAGCGCTGGACGACGTCGCGGCGGACTACAAGTGCATCGGCGCGGTACGTGTGTCGCGTTCGGTTAATGTGTGGGTTTATGAGATCCGCTTCTCCTCGGAACCGTTTGCCGCGAGCCCAACGCATTCGCGAGCCATGGCATAAGATCGTCTATCGGCCACGCGACGACGGGGTTGTCGAGATCCTGGCCATTGTCGGGCGATCCTACCCCGCAGGCCGTGCCGCGCGTGAGGCATTGGCCGGTCGCTGACCCAACTTTTCCACGTGTATGCTGCCCCGCTCCCTTGCCGACCGCACGCCCTTCCCCACCCACCAAAACTTGACTTTCCCGCTCTCTCCCCCCATTCCCCCACCATTGCGCACCGTCCGGCGCCTGACGCCACGCGTGCGCCCCTCGCGGCACCGGCCCGAGGCACTCGACCGATTGGACCCGATTTGACCGAAGCCACCACCGCCCCGGCGGAAACAACCGACGACGCGCCGACCGAAGCCGCGTCTTCCATCCCCATTGCCGAGCCCACTCCCGCCCCCGAACCGCCGCGCACCACCTTCACCGATCTCGGCCTGTCCGAGCCGGTGCTGCATGCCATCGACGACATGGGCTACCGCCACCCGACGCCGATCCAGGAGCAAGCCATCCCGTTCGTCCTGATGGGGCGCGACGTGATGGGCGTGGCGCAGACCGGCACCGGCAAGACCGCCGGCTTTACCCTGCCGATGCTGGACATCCTGTCCGGCTCCCGCGCACGCGCCCGTATGCCGCGCAGCCTGATCCTGGAACCCACGCGTGAGCTTGCGCTGCAGGTGGCGGAGAACTTCGTCCAGTACGGCAAGTACCTGAAACTCACCCACGCCCTGATCATCGGCGGCGAGAGCATGTCCGACCAGAAGGACGTGCTGATGCGCGGCGTCGATGTGCTGATCGCCACGCCCGGCCGCCTCATCGACATGTTCGAGCGCGGCACGATCCTGCTGACCGACAGCAAGCTGCTGGTGATCGACGAAGCCGACCGCATGCTCGACATGGGGTTCATCCCCGATGTCGAGCGCATCGTCGCCATGCTGCCCCGCCTGCGCCAGACGCTGATGTTCACCGCGACGATGGGGCCGGAGATCCGCCGCCTGGCCGACGCGTTCCTGTCCAATCCGAAGGAGATCGCGGTGTCGCGGTCGGCCTCGGTGGCGACGACGATCGTGGAAGGGCTGGCGCTGGTCTCCACGCATGACAAGCGCGAGGCGCTGCGCCGCCTGGTGCGGACGCAGAACGTGCAGAACGCGCTGATCTTCTGCAATCGCAAGCGCGACGTGGACATCCTGCACAAGTCGCTGACGCGGCATAAGTTCAGCGCCGGCGCGCTGCACGGCGACATGGCGCAGACCGTGCGCTTCACCACGCTGGAGAAGTTCAAGGCGAACGAGCTGCAGTTGCTGGTGTGCAGCGACGTCGCCGCGCGCGGACTGGACATCGGCGGCCTGTCGCACGTGTTCAATTTCGACGTGCCGCACCACGCGGAAGACTACGTGCACCGCATCGGCCGCACCGGCCGCGCCGGGCTGGAAGGCCACGCCTTCACCATCGCCGCGCCGGAAGATCGGTTCATGGTGGAGGCGATCGAGAAGCTGATCGGCCATCCGATCCCGCCGTTCATCGTCGAGGGCCTGGACCCGGTCGATTGGGCGGCGGACGACGGGCGCCGGCGCGGCCGTGGCCGTGGCCGCGCGGCGCCTTCTGGCAGAGCGAAGGCCGAGCCGCGTTCCCGGGCGCCGGCGAAGCGGACGCCGACAGAACGTCCGGCGCGCGGGGCAGAACCAGCCGCATCGGCACGGCAGGCGGATGCGCAAGCGACGATGCCCCCGGAGGCGACAGAGCCTCAGGAAGCGGCGCCGCCACAGACGCGCGAACGTCCTCCACGCGATCGGGCTGAGCCGCGGGCGCCACGCGATCGGGCGGAAGCGCGGGCGCCGCGTGAACAGCGGGACGATCGGCCGCGACGTGACAGGGGTGAGGATCGCCCGGCGCGTGACAGGGGTGAGGATCGCCCGGCGCGTGACAGGGGCGAGAATCGTCCGGCGCGAGAACACGAGGATCGCTCGGCGCGAGAACACCACGAGGATCGCCCGCCGCGCGAATCCGCCCAGGAGCGGCCCTCTCGCGACCAGCGCGCGGAGCGGCCGGCGCGCGCCGAACCTCGTCGCGACGCGCCACATCGCGGGCGCGGCGACGACCTCGGTCCGGCGGTGACAGGCTTCGGTTCCGACGTGCCGGCGTTCATGCTGCTGCGCAAGCGTACGCCGCGCAGCGCACCCGTCGCCGACGAAGGGGACCGCGACGCATGAACGACATGCCGGCTGCCCGCAAAAGCCACTTCGCGCCGTTCCAGTGGGACGATGCGTTGCGTCTGGACTCGCAGCTTGCGGAAGACGAGCGCGCCATCCGCGACGCCGCGCGCGAATACTGCCAGGACAAGTTGTTCCCGCGCGCGCTGATGGCGAACCGGGAGGAGAAGTTTGATCGCTCCATCATGAACGAGATGGGCGAGATGGGATTCCTCGGTGCCACGCTGGAGGGTTACGGCTGCGCCGGCGTGAATTACGTCAGCTACGGACTGATCTCGCGCGAAGTCGAACGCGTGGATTCGGGATATCGCAGCGCGTTCTCGGTGCAGTCGTCGCTGGTGATGTATCCGATCTGGGCGTTCGGCTCGGAAGAGCAACGACATAAGTTCCTGCCGAAGTTGCGGACGGGGGAGTTTGTCGGGTGCTTCGGACTGACCGAGCCTGACGCCGGTTCCGATCCCGCATCCATGCGCACGCGCGCGAAGAAGGTCGATGGCGGCTATGTGCTGAACGGGTCGAAGACCTGGATCAGCAACTCGCCGATCGCCGACGTGCTGCTGGTCTGGGCAAAGGATGACGCGGGCGAGATCCGCGGCTTCCTGGTTGAACGCGGCATGACCGGCCTGACCACACCGAAGATCGAGGGCAAGTTCTCGCTACGGTGCTCGGTCACCGGCATGATCATGCTGTCCGACGTGTTCGTTCCGGCGGAGAACCTGCTGCCGGGCGTGAAAGGGCTGCGCGGCCCGTTCTCCTGTTTGAACAACGCGCGCTACGGCATTGCCTGGGGAGCGTTGGGCGCGGCGGAGTTCTGCTGGCACGCGGCGCGCGATTATACGATGCAGCGGATGATGTTCGGCAAGCCGCTGGCTGCGACGCAGTTGATCCAGAAGAAGCTGGCCGACATGCAGACCGAGATCACGCTCGGTTTGCAAGCGGTGCTGCAGCTCGGCCGGCTGATGGACGACCACAATGCGGCGCCGGAGATGATCAGCCTGCTGAAGCGCAACAACTGCGGCAAGGCGCTGGATATCGCCCGCACCGCGCGCGACATGCATGGCGGCAACGGCATCGTCGATGAGTACCACGTGATCCGCCACGTGATGAACCTTGAGACGGTCAACACGTACGAGGGCACGCACGACGTGCACGCGCTGATACTGGGCCGCGCGCAGACGGGGCTCTCGGCGTTCGGTTGACCGACGAAACGGTTACCATCGACCGCGGCGGCGCCGAGGGCGACGGCATCGCCACCGCGGCGGACGGCGCCACGCTCTACGTTCCGGATGTGCTGCCCGGCGAGTTGGTGCAGGTGGGACGCACGCGCCGCCAGGGCAACGGCTGGCTCGCGCCGTACACCGCGCTGCTACAAGCAAGCGATGCGCGCGTCGCACCGCCCTGCACGCATTTCGGCACCTGCGGTGGGTGCGTGCTGCAGCACTGGCGCGACGATGCCTATGCCGCCTGGAAATGCGACCTGTTGCGCGATGCGCTGCGCCGCGCCGGCTTCGCCGATCCGTCGATCGCACCGCTGGCGCGTACTGCTGTCGGGCAGCGCCGGCACATGGACCTCGCAGCGCAACGCACCGCGCAGGGCGTGCACGTGGGGCTGCACCGCCGCTCCGCGGCGTCGGTCATCGACCTTGACGAGTGCGCAATCCTGCACCCCGCGTTGTTTGCATTGCTAACGCCGTTGCGGGCATTGCTGTCCCGCCTGCGCGCGTTACGCCGCGACGCGTCGATCGTCGCCAATTTGCTGGACCACGGTGCCGACCTGCTGCTGCGCACCGACGCGGTGCTCGACCGCGGCGATCGCGAGCCACTGATCGCATTCGCGCGCACGCATCGCCTGGTGCGTTTGGCGTGGGCAACGGCGAAGGGCGAACCGGAACCCGTGGTGATCCTGCAGCCGCCGCGCATCACCTTGTCGGGCGTTGCGGTCGAGCTGCCGCCTGGCGCGTTTCTGCAAGCATCGGTCGAAGGCGAAACCGCGATCGTGCGAGCGGTGCTGGCCGGCCTGCCAGACGGGCTGCCGCCACGCGCGCGGGTGGCCGAGCTGTATGCAGGCTGCGGCACCCTGACCTTTGCCCTGGCGCAGCACGTCCGGGTTGCAGCGTGGGAGGGCGACGCCGGCGCTGCCGCCGCGGCGCGGGCGGCGGCCAATCGCTCCGGGCTCGCAGGACGGGTCACGGTGACGCAACGCGACCTCGCGCGCCAGCCGGTGACGGCGGCTGAATTGTCGGGATACGCCGCCGTGGTGCTCGATCCGCCATTCGCCGGCGCCGCCGCACAGACCGCGCAGATCGCCGCCGCGAAACCGCCGCGTGTCATCTACGTAAGCTGCAACCCCGCTGTTCTCGCACGCGACGCGCGCATGCTGCACGATGCGGGATACACACTGCTGACCGCCACGCCGATCGATCAGTTCCTGTGGTCCGCGCGGTTGGAAAGCGTGTGTGTGTTCGGGCGGTGACGATGCCGGAATTGACTGTCTGGTACAACACGAAGTGCCCGGTCTGTAACGCCGGCATCGACTGGCAGCGCAGCCGCCTGGTGCGTGCGGCCCGTGCCGGCACGATCGAGTTCCGCGACATCGGGCTGGAGCCGGATGCGCTCGCCCGCTTCGGTGCCGGGGTGGAGGATGTGCGCCGCCGGTTGCATGCGGTGGATGCCGCGGGCCGGCTGCATGTCGGCATCGACTGCGCGATCGAGATCTGGCGGCGGACGCCTGGCGATGGCTGGCTGGGACAGGTGGTCGGCCTGCCCGTGCTGCGTCCGATCGCGCGGTTCGGTTACGATCGGTTCGCCGATTTGCTCTACGCATGGAATCGCTGGAAGCGGCATTGGTAGAAGCCCGGTCGATCACGGGAAGCCAGCGCAGACCGGGCTCCCCCAGGGCAATCGGGTGAACCAAAGGAAGGTCAGGGCTCCGCCCTGAAACCCGCCAGGAGGCTCTGCCTCCTGGACCTCCAGCCCTCGGGTCAAGCCCGAGGGCAGGCGCCGGCGTAGCCTTTGCAATCCATCTGTTTGGCTGGATGGAGGGGAGGTGGCACAGCGCCGCTGGATCGGCGTCGCCCGAACAGGCGACGCCGTTCCAGCGGCGTTGTGCCCCCTCCCCTCCATCCAGTCAGGTAAAGGGTTCCAAGGGCAATGCCCTTGGCGGGGTCCAGGGGCGGAGCCCCGGCCTTTCCTTCGCTGCACCCGATTGCCCTGCCGGGCTCCCCGCAATAACATTTTATAGCGACCGAAAGTGCCGCAGCATGCGTTCCGCATCCGGCTCGCACCCGGTGAACAAGCGAAACGCCGCGACCGCCTGGAACACCGCCATGCCGCTGCCATCCAGCGTGCGGCAGCCGATCGCCCGCGCTTCCCGCAACAGCGCGGTCTCCAGCGGGAAATAGACGATCTCGGCCACCCATAAGTCCGGCCGCAATAACGCCGCTGGCAGAGGCAGACCGGGGTGGCTCGCCATCCCCATCGGCGTGGTGTTGATCAGCCCATCGGCCTGCGCCACCGCCGCGGCAAGATCTCCGCCTGCCACGACAACGCGATCCGCAAACCGCGCCTGCAATCCCTCAGCCACCGCGGCGGCCCGCGACGCATCGACATCGATGATCGTCAGCTGGCGCACCCCCAGCGTCATCGCCGCATAAGCCACTGCCGAGCCCGCGCCGCCCGCGCCCAACTGCACCACACGGTCCCGCTTCGCGTTCGGCATGAAGCGGCGAAACGAATCCGCAAATCCCGACCAGTCCGTGTTGTGACCGACCCGCCGCCCGTCGCGCAGCACCACCGTATTGACCGCACCGAGCGCGGCAGCATCCGGCGACAGCTCGTGCAGCAGCGGCAGCACGGATTGCTTGCATGGATGCGTGATGTTCAGCCCGTTGAAGCCCATCCGTTCCGCCGCACGCAGCAGCTCCGGCAGCGCATCGGCACCGAGGCCAAGCCGGTGCAGATCGATCAGCCGGTAAATCGCGCGCATTCCCTGCGCCGCCGCCTCCTGCTCGTGCATCGCCGGCGTGCGCGACGCCTGGATGCCCTCGCCGATCAGTCCCAACAGATAGGCATCGCTCATGGCATGTGGTTCCCCGCGTCGCGGCTTGCGGTGTCATGGCCCATGCCGTCAAATCGCGTCAACCGAGGCGATCGCGAGGGAGCACCACCCATGGCCGATCCGGCATCTGCCCTGCCCAAGTCGATCGCCACCGTGTCGCTCAGCGGCACGTTGCCCGAAAAGCTGGAGGCCGCGGCCGCGATCGGCTTCGACGGTGTGGAAATCTTCGAAAACGACTTGCTCACCTTCGACGGCTCACCCGCCGATGTGCGTTCCATCGCCAACGGCCTGGGCCTGGACATCACCTGCTTCCAGCCATTCCGCGACTTCGAAGCCATGCCGGAACCGAAACGATCTCGCAACCTGGACCGCGCGCAACGCAAGTTCGACGTGATGCAGCAGCTTGGCGCGGAGTTGTTGCTGGTGTGCAGCAACGTCAACGCCGCCGCGATCGACGACGATGCGCGCGCCGCCGCCGACCTGGCGGAGATGGCAGAGCATGCGCGGCGGCGCGGCTTGCGCGTCGGTTATGAAGCTCTGGCCTGGGGCCGGCACGTGAACCGATGGCGACACGCCTGGCGCATCGTGCAGGCGGCGGATCACCCCGCGCTTGGCCTGATCATGGACAGCTTCCACACCCTCGCGCTGCAGGACGACGCATCCGGCGTGAGCGACGTTCCCCCCGACAAACTGTTCTTTGTGCAGCTCGCCGATGCGCCGAACCTGTCGATGGACGTGCTGTCCTGGAGCCGGCATTTTCGTAACTTCCCTGGGCAGGGCCAGTTGCCCGTGGCGGGGTTCCTGCGCGCGGTATTGGCGGCCGGCTATCGCGGGCCGCTGTCGCTGGAGATCTTCAACGACGAATTCCGTGCTGCCCCCGCGCGGCTGACGGCGCGCGACGGGCTGCGTTCGCTGCTGCTGCTGGAGGCGGAAGCGGGTGCGACGACCCTGCCGGCACCACCGGCGTTCGACGGCATCGAGTTCCTGGAATTCGCGGTGGATGACGATACGGGCCGGCGGCTGGGCGAGATGCTGCGCACGCTGGGATTTCATTATGCCGGGCGACATCGCTCGAAGTCGGTCGATCTGTTTCAGCAAGGCCGCGCCAGCATCGTTTTGAACGGAGAGCAGGATAGTGCGGCATCAGAACATTTTCAGATGCACGGGGCGTCGGTGTGCGCGATGGCGCTGCGGGTGGACGATGCGGCGCGCGCGGTGGCTCGCGCGCAGGCGCTGCTGTGCCCGGAGTGGCAGGAACGCGTCGGCGCGGGCGAACGGCGCATTCCGGCGGTGCGTGCGCCCGACGGCAGCCTGATTTATCTGGTGGAGCCCGATCCGTCCGGGCGCAGCATCTACGAGGACGATTTCAATCTGTTTGCCGAGAATCCCGCACCGGCCGCCGTCAGCGCATTCGACCACGTGGCTCAGGCTTTGCCGGTTGGGCGCATGGACAATTTCGTATTGTTCTGGCGCGCCGTGTTCGGCTTCGTGCCCGAGCAATTGTGGGAGATCGCCGATCCGTATGGCCTGGTGCGCAGCCGCACGATGGTCAGCGCCGACCGCAGCGTGCGGCTGCCGCTGAACATCTCGGAAAGTCGCGAGACGGCGACGGGACGTTTCGTCAGCACCTATGCCGGCGCGGGCGTACAGCACATCGCGCTGCTGACCGCCGACATCGAAAGCGCGTTGCAGCAGGTGCATTCCCGCGGCGGCCGCGTGCTGCCGGTTCCGGCGAACTATTACGAAGACGTGGCGGCACGCTGGGGCCTGGACGAAGCCCATCTCGAGGCGCTGCGGCGCATGAACGTGCTGTACGATCGCGACGAGGCCGGCGAATACCTGCACGCCTATACCGACCCGTTCGACGACCGGTTCTTCTTCGAACTGGTGCAGCGCACCGGCGGCTATCGCGGCTACGGCGCGGCCAATGCGGGTGTGCGCCTGGCGGCGCAGGCGCAGCGGCGGCCGGTGCCGGTCAGGGGTTAGGCGGCATTTCCGTTTGGTACAAGCCGCCCGCTACGCTGAGTATTCGTGTCATGGCCGGGCCAAGCCCCATGCGCATCAGGATAAGGCGACGAGCGGAGGTGCCTGTGCTTTTGTGTCATGGCCGGCCTGCGCCGGCCATGACACATGGAAGTTCCGTCTCCTCACACCGCTTATCCTGATGCGCATGGGGCCAAGCCCGGCCATGACACGAAGGTATCAGAACAGCGCGGCGCCTTTCTCGATCGCGATGTAGAGGCCGATCAGGAACGGAATGCCCACCGCGAGCCAGGCGAGCACGCAACCGCCGCCGAACGAACCGCGTGCGGCCTCGGTATGGCTGGCTTGCACCACGTCCTCACGCAGCAAAGCCCGTTCGCGCGCGAGTTCCTCGTCCGTCATCCAGTGCCTGCCATGCACCGGCTTGACGAAGATGTTGCAGATCAGGCCGCACACCAGCAGCGCTGCCATGATGTAGAGCGTCACGTCATAGACCAGGTTGTGGGCGACGCCGTGGTCGAGTTCGAACTGGCGCAGCCCGGCGATCAAGGCCGGTCCGACAACGCCGGCAACCGACCACGCGGTAATCAGGCGGCCGTGGATGGCGCCGACCATCTGCGGCCCGAAGATGTCCGCGAGATAAGCCGGCACCGTCGAGAAGCCGCCGCCGTACATGCTGAGGATGATGCAGATCGAGAGAACGAACAGCATCGGCAGGCCGAGGTGGCCCCAGGTCGGCAGCAGGCAATACAGCACGATGCCGATGATGAAGATCGAATGGTACATGTTCTTGCGGCCGATCTTGTCGGACAGCGACGCCCAGAAGATTCGGCCGAGCGAGTTGAACAAGCTGATCAGTCCCACCAGTCCCGCGGCCGAAGCGACGATCGCCGCGCGCTGTGCCACCGTCAGCGTCGTTACGGAATCGACACCCAGCAGCTTCGCGCCGAACACGTCCTGCAGCATCGGGCTTGCCATCGAGATCACGCCGATGCCGGCGGTGACGTTCAGGCAGAGCACGCCCCAGATCAGCCAGAACTGCGGCGTCTTCCAGGCCTGTCCGAGATGGACGTTCTGGTTGGTGATCATGCCGCGGCCCTGGGCGCTGGCCGGATCCCAGCCTTCCGGCCGCCAGCCGGGCGGCGCCACGCGGAAGCCGAGCGCTCCGGCCGTCATCGCAAAGAAATAGATGACGCCCATGATGATCAGCGTCTGCGACACGCCGGCCACGCCGCCGCTCGCGAAGTGCGCCATCAGCCAGACGGCGAGTGGAGCGCCGATCATCGCGCCGCCGCCATAGCCCATGATGGCGAAGCCGGTGGCCATGCCGCGGCGATCGGGGAACCATTTGATCAGCGTCGAGACCGGCGTGATGTAGCCGAGACCCTGTCCGACTCCCCCGACGACCGAGGCCAGATACAACAGCCAAAGCTGATGGATGGAGACGGCGATGCCCATCAGCACCATGCCGCCGCCCCAGCACATCGCGGCGATCACGCCGGCCTTGCGCGGCCCCGCGTGCTCCAGCCAACGCCCCCAGATCGCCGCGGAAATACCCAGCACGGCAATGAAGATTTCGAAGACGTGGGTGACGATGGGGACGGACCAGTTGCAGCTTGTGCTGACCAGCGCGGCGCCGAAACCCTGGCTCGCGCAGGCCGTCGCGTCGGCGTTGGTGATCAACCGGCTCATGGGCAACCAGAACACCGAGAACCCGTAGGCCATGCCGATGCTGAGGTGGATGGCAAGGGCCGCGGGCGGCGCCAGCCATCGATTGAATTGGGGACCGGCAACGATACGCTCGCGGTCCAGGAACCCGGGCGCGGAGGACCGGCCGCTTTGCGGCATGGCCGTCGAACTCATGGATTGTCTCTCCCCGATTATTGCTATTGATCTTACGCAATCCCCCAGGCTGAGCCCGGACGGAATTTATAATAGCTGTGATTCGCGGATTTGTTCAACTGCCTCGCGAACCAGCGGATCAAGTTTCACCTCGTCGAGATGCGCCAGGATGTCGCGGCGCATGCGGGGTCCCAGAACCTGATCACATGGCCGGCGATCGAGGCCACCGCTTGGTCGTGCTTCTGATGGGCAAAGAATTTGCCGATCTGGTTGGCCATGTAGGCGAGTTTTTCAGGCGACATGCTGCACCGTTTCTGACGCGATCCGCGCGGGGTGGGTGAAGACTTCGAACTCGTCGCCGCGGGCGATGCCGATCAGGGTGATGCCGGCGGCCTCCGCCATGCGCAGGGCAAGGGCGGTCGGCGCGGACACTGCGACAACCACGGGTGCGCCGATCATCGCGGCCTTCTGCACCAGCTCGACCGAGATGCGGCTGGACAGCAGCAGCACGCCGTCAGCGGCACTGACATCGGCACGCGCCAGCGCGCCGGCGAGCTTGTCCAGCGCATTGTGCCGGCCGACGTCCTCGCGCAGCGCGACCATGCCGCGCAAAGGGTGCCAGAAGGCGGCGGCGTGCACCGCGCGGGTCTGCTGGTTGAGGCGCTGGCCCGCGGGCATCGCCGCCATGGCGGCGACGATGGTGGATGGGCTGAAATGCGGATCGGCGGTGACGCGCGGCGGCTTGCGGATCGCGTCCGCCAGGCTTTCCAAACCGCACAGGCCGCAGCCGCTGGGTCCGGCAAGCCGGCGCTGGCGCACGGTCATCCGATCGATTCGGTCGGCCGCGAGCCAGATGCGGAGCTCGATGCCCTCGTCCACGGGGACGATGTTGAGTTCTTCGATTTCGTCGAGGCGCCGGATGATGCCTTCGGTCAGGCTGAAGCCGATGGCGAAGTCTTCCAGGTCTGCCGGTGTCGCCAGCATCACCGCGTGGGTGGTGCGGTTGTAGGTGAACGACACCGGGGTTTCTTCCGGGATGGCGCGTGCGCCGGCGGACGCCGTGCCGTCGCGCGCGGCGAACGCCTCGTAGTCGAACTTCGTGTCGAACAACGCCGGCGGGAAATACCCGCCCAGCGGGCCGCCCACTTGCACGGCGCGCACCGGACGGCCGCTCAATGTGCCGCCGCCGATGTCGTTGACCAGCTCGCCCAGCGTCACGCCGAAGCCTGCCTCGAACAAACCGGCGTATTTCACGTTGCCCGCAAGCTGGATCGGCATGGTCCCGCGTGAGCGGCCGAAGCCGATCGACTGGTACGCCTCGGCGCCTTCCGCCAGCACGAACGGCACGCTGGCGAGCGTGATGACATTGTTCACCACGGTCGGCTTGCCGAACAAGCCCTTGTGCGCCGGCAGAGGCGGCTTGGCGCGCACCTGGCCGCGCTTGCCTTCCAGGCTTTCCAGCAGCGAGGTCTCCTCGCCGCACACATACGCCCCGGCGCCGATGCGTTGCTCGATGTCGAACGCCTTGCCGGAACCCAGCACGTCGCTGCCCAGCACGCCCTCGCGCCGGGCGATCGCCAATGCCGCGTCGAACGTTGCGGCGGCGTGCGGGTATTCCGAACGGGTATAGACGTAGCCTTTGGCCGCACCGACCGACAGGCCGGCGATCGTCATGCCCTCGATCAGCGCGAACGGGTCGCCTTCCATCAGCATGCGATCGGCGTAGGTACCGGAATCGCCCTCGTCGGCGTTGCAGACGATGTATTTGCGGTCGCCAGCAGCGGCGGTGGTCTTCCACTTGATGCCGGTGGGGAAGCCGGCACCGCCACGGCCGCGCAGGCCGGATTTCGTTACTGTGTCGATGGTAGCGGCGGGGCCGATCTCGATGGCGCGGGCAAGGCCTTTCAGGCCGCCGTGGGAGCGGTAGTCCTCGATGGACAGCGGGTCGGTGATGCCGCAGCGGGCGAAGGTGAAGCGGGTCTGGCGGGCGAGGAACGGGTGCTGTTCCGGCTTGCCGATGCGCAGGGGATGGGCGCCGCCGGTCAGCATGCCGGCGGCCAGCAGGCCGGGGATGTCGGATTGGGTCACCGGGCCGTAGGCGATGTGGCCTTCGGGCGTTTCCACCTCGACCATCGGTTCAAGCCAGAACAAGCCGCGGGAGCCGGTGCGGACGATGGTTGGTGCGTCGGCGGGCGGGGGATTGCCGCGGCGCTCCGCGCCTCGCAATGACAAGAGGAGGGCGGCGGCGACCGCATCGGCGCCCAGCGCGAGGGCGGCGGCGTCGCGCGGGATAAAGACGCGGGTCACGATGCGGCGTCCAGCTCGGCGGCCACGCGATCGGGGTCCAGCCGGCCGAGCAGGCGGCCGTCCAGCATTGCCGTGGGGCCGATGGCGCACAGGCCCAGGCAGAACACCGGCTCCAGCGTCACGGCGCCGTCCGCAGTCGTGCCGTGCCAGTCCACGCCGAGGCGCTGGCGCACGCGCGCGGCGACCGCATCGGCACCGAGCGACTGGCAGGCCTCGGCGCGGCAAAGCTGCAGCACGTGGCGGCCGGGGGGTGCGATCGGAAGTCGTGATAGAAGCTGACGATCCCGTGGACCTCGGCGCGGGTGAGGTTCAGCGCCTCGGCAACCATCGGCACTGCTTCACGCGGTATGCAGCCGAACGCCGCCTGCAAGGCATGCAGAATCGGTAGGCACGCGCCTTCCTGGCCGATGTGGGCAGCGATGATTGCGGTGCCGCGCGCGGCGTTCCATGGCTCGTAACTGGCCAATCCACTTCTCCCGGACCCGGTATTCATGCGAACAAGGGGGCACAGGCGGAGAAATGCAATAAAGTCCGATGTATAGTGCGATAGAAAATATCTATCGTGCGTCGAGGACCTTGCCCAGCCGGCGAGCCTCGGTCACCAGCGCGGCGGTCAGCGGGGTCAGCGGCTCGCGCTGCGGGTAAGTCAGTCCGATGGTCGGCGGATCGTCGTCGCGGATCGGCACCGAGCGGATCTGCGCGGTCAGCCCCATCGTATCGATCAGCGCCGCCGGCAGCACGCTGGCCCAGCGGCCGGTGCGCACGTGGGTGAACAACAGCACCATGGAATCGGATTCCAGGATGGGCGCGGGTTCCACGCCCGCATTGCGCAGGCGATGGTCGATGATGCGGCGGTTCTGCATATCGGGCGTCAGCAGGCACAACGGCACCTGGCCGACTTCCGCCCAACTGACGGATTCGCGGCGCCCCAGCGGCGCGCTGGCAGAAATCATCAGGCGATAGCGTTCCTGGTACAGCGGCACGAAGCGCACGCGGCCGAGCGGTTCGTTATCGGTGTAGGTCAGACCGGCATCGACTTCGAGGTTGTCGAGCTCGGTCAGCACCTCGATCGAGGCACGCGACAACACGGTGAAGGTCACCTCCGGATGGCGTTCGCGCAGCGGCGTGGTGAGCTCGGCGACGATCGGCAGCGCGGTGGGCACCGCGGCGATGCGCAGATGGCCGGCGAGGCCGCGTTTCAGCGCGCTGATTTCCTGGTGCATCGCGCGGGTGTCGCCGACGATGCGACGGGCCCAGTCGAGCACGCGCAGCCCCTCCGGCGTGAAGCCGAGGAAGCGCGATTGGCGGTTCACCAGCAGCAGACCGAAGGTTTCCTCAAGCTGTTTCAGGCCGGCGGACAGCGTGGGCTGGGTGATGCCGCAGGCTTCGGCGGCACGGCCGAAATGATGCTCCTGCGCGAGTGCGAGCAACATCTCGAGCTTGTCGATCATTGACGGCGCGATGCCCCCGGCCGGTGTGTCCCGTGCGGGAGATTGCGGCGGCGTGTTGAGCCGGGCAATGACGCGTCTGGTAGGTTCAGGCCGACGTCGTGGGACCGAGGGGCCGAACGCTGCGCAGCAATTCGGTCAGTTCCGCGCGATCGAACGGCTTGCGCAGGACGATCGGAGGCTTGATGCCGTGAAAGCGTGCCACGCCTTCGGCGAGGCGCAGATAGGCTTCGCCGTAACCCGACATGATGATGAACATGGCCGGATGGCCGGTCAGAATCATTTCTTCCAGCAGTTCGATCCCGTCCTTCTCTGGCATGACCAGGTCCAGCACGACGGCATCGGGGGAGAAACTGACGAACGCTTCGATCGCCTGCATCGGATCGCCGACCACCTGAGTATCGAGGCCGAGGGAAGCGGCGATACGCGCAACAATGGCGCCGATTCCGGGTTGGTCATCGATGACCAGCAGCTTGGCAGGCATGTTCACCTCACAATGTCATTGGCCGGCACATCGCTTGTCCCAGGACACGAATCCTCACCCGTCGTGCCGTGCATGGCGTAACGAGCGCTACTCAGTACGAAGAGACCTTCCGTAGGGGAAAATGGCCGTGGCTGCGAAGATCAGGCAATCAACGGGTCGCCCTGAAATCTGGGGCCACTTAGGTTGACCGGACGATTCCAGGGCGCGTTTATCGATTAGAAAAATGCCTGTCAATGGCGGCAGCGCCGGCTGGCGTCCCGCAAGCCGCCCCGGGTCGCACGGTCGCCCGCAAGATCATGTCCGGGCGTTGGCCGATGGCTATCAGGATCGGCGCAGATGTGACGATACCGCCATGCCGCTTGTATCATGGCCGGCTGCCCCAACGATCGGGAGAATCAAGCCGCGAAGAAATCGACCCCTGTCGCGTGGCTGCAACAATGTCATTGCGAGTTGGCCACCGGCCGGCGGCAGCCGACCCGGCCTGGATGAAACGCTTCGTCGGCATGACAAGGAGGCGACGAGCGTGCTTCCCATCCGCAGCATGGAAGGCCCCAGTTTCTTGTTAGGGGCGAAGCGGCGAAGCAATGACATTGTTCCGGGCGCCCCCGAGAGTCAGTCATTCGGCGCGTTGGTCCTAACCCTGCATAAACCCAGACGTGAGACGCTGTGTGCCGGTAAGAATACGCCATGAGCACCGCATGAACACACGCAACCACAGGAGGGCGCTGAAAAGCGTTCATCTGTGTTTAGCGGCGGGTGGGCGTGCGATGGGAAGCGCAACCCGTGTTATCCCGCCGTGCCAGGCCGCGATTCGGATTTGGACACTTTGCGCCGCGGTGGTTTAGCCTGTCGGCGATGGAGGCAGGCGAATGTCGGAGAGCACGCGCTGCGGCGCATGACCCTGGCGGAGTTCCTTGAGTGGCAGCGCGGTCAGGAGCAGCGCTACGAACTCGTGGAGGGATTTCCGCCGGCGATGACAGGGGCACGCGTGCGGCATGACATCGCACGAGGCAACGCCGAAGCCTGGCTGCGTACGGCACTGCGCAACGCCGGGCATGGCTGCCTGCCATTCGGTGCCGATATCGGCATCCAGGTCTATCCGGGGCAGTTGCGCCGCCCGGAACTGAGCGTCGTGTGCCCGCCGTTCGATATGGAGGAGATGGTCGCCAGTGCGCCTCGGCTGGTGCTCGAGGTCCTGTCCGACAGCAGCCGGCGGATCGACGAGTATGTGAGGCTCGACGAATACAAGGGCGTGGTTTCGTTGGATTACATCATCCTGGTGTCGCCGCGGGAGGTGGATGTCGCGGTATGGTGTCGTGACGCGACGCGGGCATGGCAGCGCACCCGGTATCATGCGCTGGACGACGTGATCCCGCTGCCGGTGCTTGGAGTCTCGCTGCCGCTGTCGGTGCTTTATGAGGGCATTGAGGTAAGGCCCGAGTGGCCCAGGCCGGTGGAGTGAGGCGGCGGTGTTTCATGGCGTGCATGGCGGCGGGTGGGGAGATACGCGGGGCCTGTGCGGCGGTTGCAACTGTTGCTCAACGTGCGATAGGACGGTGTTGCCGACGGCGGAGGGGGAGCGATGGACGGCGTGGTGACCGTTGTGAGGCCGCACCGATTCACGGTGGCGGAATATCACCGGATGGCGGAGGCCGGAATCCTCGACGAGGATTCCCGGGTTGAACTGATCAGGGGGCAGATCGTCGATCTGGTGGACCGTGTCGTCGAGGTGTACCGGCAGGCGCGGAACGGCCGCTACGTGGATGTTGGTCGTGTCAGGCCGGGCGATGTGCTGGATATCGCGCTGCTGTCTGGGGCCGCGTTGGCTGTTGCAGAGCTGTTTCCTGTGTTGACAGGAATTGCACTGACGGTGGAGTAGCGAGGCGGATGCCAATCCGGACAGGATGCGGTGACGACTGATGGGAACTCCTTGCACAGGTGGGGTAGGGTCCACAGGTCCCGACTGGCGCGAGCGCCCGGGTGTTCGCGCCAGCGGTGAGTTAACCGACGGGCAATCGGTTGCCCACATCATCGCGAAGAAGCAAGTAAGTATCCCCCGGCAAAGCCGGGGGCTTTATGGTTGGCGCCGCTCAAAGCGGCGATCGGGGTCGCTAACGCGGCCCCGGAATTGGCCGGCCACTAAAGTGGCCCGTACGCGCCGAGGCTCGTTTGGTCCCGGCGGAG
>DASXFW010000061.1:0-2962 GCA_036489395.1 Acetobacteraceae bacterium
GGGTCGATACGTTAAACAGCGACCCCTCCCCCTGACCTCGGTCCGCTTCGCGGCCCAAGCCCTCAAGGGGAGGGGGAATTTATACCGTCGCGGGTGCCACGCCCTCCTGCACGCGCAGTGCATCGCCCGCTGCCACAGCGAACGCCGCGCCCGCGGGCAGCACCACCGCCGCGGACCGCACGCAGTGCGTTGCCGGATCGGTGCCCGGAGGCGGCGTGCCATCCTCCGCCAGTGCGCGCGCCGCACGCATCAACCGCTGCCGCGCCATGATGATGCCGTTGTCCGTGGTCAGCAGGTTCTCGCGCGAGCGATCGACGATCGGCCCCATGCTCTCCTGCAACGACGCGTCCTGCATGCCGATCCCAGCCACTCCGCTGAACGTGCGTCCGCCTTTCTGCCCCGCGCGGTCAATCAGGTAATCGTTGTCGCGGTTCGCCAGCGGAATGTAACTGCCGGGCAGCGTCTTCACGTGGATGCCCTTGCCGTCGCGCATCGCCTGCAGCTCCGCCGAGGTCAGCGCGCGCGTCGGGTGATAGTCGAAGCTCCACGCCCAGCAATTGCCGTCGTCGATCGGAATCCAGAAATGCCCGTGCACCGGATGATTGCCGCGCGGCGGGATCATGGTGAACGACGGCATGCACCACGGCGTGATGCGCCAGTAGTAATGCCCGGCCTCCGCATTGCGGCGCGCGCCAATGAACAAACCGGCGGGCTGGTCGGCGACCTCGAACTGCACCTGCATGTCGCCCAGATTGTACTGATTGCCGCGCGCGCCGACCATCAGCGGATCGGAAGTGAACGCATCGCGGTGCAGCCAGGACACGTGGCTGGAATCGATGCCGCCCTCCAGCGCCTGCAGCCAGTTGCTGTATTGCAGCCGCTTCGAGCTGTAAGTCTGGTCCGCCGGCACCATCGCGAATTCAAATTCCGGCAGCGGCGGCTGCAGCTCCGGCGGTCCCATGTAAGTCCACAGCACGCCGCCGCGCTCGACCAGCGGATACGCGCGCATCTTGATCATCGCCCGCATGCCGCTCTTTTCCGGCTCCGACGGCATCTCCACGCACTGGCCGGTCACGTCGTATTTCCAGCCGTGATAGGGGCAGCGCAGGCCGCATTGCTCGTTGCGGCCGAACCACAGGGAGACGCGGCGATGGGCGCAGAATTCCTCGATCAGCGCGGCGCGGCCTTCGGTGTCGCGGAACGCGATCATGCGCTCCGACAGAAGCTGCACGCGGACGGGCGGGCCGTCGTTCTCGGTCAGCTCATCAGCGAGCAAGGCGGGAAGCCAATAGCGGCGGAACATCTCGCCCATCGGCGTGCCCGGCCCCGTCTGCGTTAGCAGATCATTTTGTTCCTTGCGCAACATGCGTTGCCTCCTGATTTGCTCTTGTCATTGCGAGGCCGCCTGGCCGAAGCAATCCCCCGCGGGAGATTGCTTCGGCCAAGCGGCCTCGCAATGACAGGGTGGGGGCCGGCTCCCTTCCATCGGGCACAAATCCCGCCGTATCGTTGCTGCCGAAAGGCACGCCATGCAAGCCGACCGCTTCTCGCTCTACAGCCGCAACGTTCTGAAGCTCGGGCTGTTCGGGGCCAATTGCTCGTCCGGCCGCGCGGTCACCACGGTGCCCGAGCGCTGGAGCGGCAACTGGCCCGACTGCCTGCGCCTCGCGCGGCTGGCCGACGAGCTCGGCATCGAGTTCATGCTGCCGGTCGGCCGCTGGAAAGGCTACGGCGGCGACACCGATTACCAGGGCGAGACGCTGGAAACCGTCACCTGGGCGGCCGGCCTGCTGGCGGCGACGCGGCGCATCACCGTATTCGGCACGGTACACGCGCCACTGATCCATCCGGTGATCGCCGCCAAGCAGTTCGTCACCGCGGACCAGATCGGCGAGGGCCGCTTCGGCCTGAACGTCGTGTGCGGCTGGAACGAGGACGAGTTCACCATGTTCGGCGCGACGATGCGCGAACATGCGGCGCGTTATGAATACGCGCAGGAATGGCTGGATGCGATCAAGCTGTGCTGGTCGCATGACGGGACGTTCGATTTCCCCGGCCGGTTCATAAAGCTGCAACAGGCGCGCGCGATGCCGAAGCCGTTCGGCGGTGGGCGGCCGATCGTGATGAACGCCGGCGCCTCGCCCACCGGCCAGGCCTTCGCCATTCGTAACTGCGACGCGCTGTTTTCCATGACTCCGAAAGGGAAGTTGGAAGAGTTCCGCGCGCATGTAACGCGGGTGAAGGCTCTGGCGCGCGACGGTGGGCGGGAGCTCGATGTCTATACGGTGGGTGTCGTGACGTGCCGCCCGACCACACGCGGGGCAGAGGAGTACTATCGCCATTGCGTCATCGACAACGCCGACTGGGCGGCGGTCGATCGCATCATGGCGATGCGCGGCGTAACGCGTGAGGCATTCCCCGATGATTTCGAGGAACGCCGCGCGCACCAGGCGAACGGCATGGGGGGCATGCCGATCGTCGGCGATCCGGACCATGTGGCGGCGGAATTGGCGGCATTGGCGCAGGCGGGTGCGCGGGGGATCGCGCTGTCGTTTGTGAATTACCTGGATGAACTGCCGTATTTCGCGGCTGAGGTGCTGCCGCGGTTGGCGCGGATGGGATTGCGCGAGGCGAGCGGCTGAATGAACCGGCTCGCCATTGCCATGCTGGTTCTCGCGGCTGCGGCTGCCGTCGTGCTGGCCGTGCCGCACATGCACGACAACGCCGTTGGGGAATACCTGCAAGGCAAGTGCAGTGTGGCCCATCCGCCTCCGGAATGCTTCCCCCGGAAAGGGATCGTGCCGTCGATCACGCAGTATCCGGGATTGTCGATCAGCCCCTGCCATTGTTAGTCGCCACAGGCCGCGGTGACAGACCCGCGACAGGATGGAACGCTGGCCCCCCTGTCATTGCGAGGCCGCTTGGCCGAAGCAATCTCCCGGAGAGATTGCTTCGGCCAAGC
>DASXFW010000064.1:0-9125 GCA_036489395.1 Acetobacteraceae bacterium
GCTTGGCCGAAGCAATCTCCCGCGGGAGATTGCTTCGGCCAAGCGGCCTCGCAATGACAGAACGCAAGCGGCCTCGCGATGACAGTGCCCAGGCGGCCTCGCAATGACAGAACGCAGGCGGCCTCGCGATGACAGACGGACCGGACTTTGACCCTTGAACTCCCCCCCAATATCGCGAGAATGCGGCACCCGCGCCGGGGCGGTCCCCCCGGCCGTACCACGATGGATTCGGCATGAGCGACGCACACGGCGCGACGGCACACGGTGACCCGGTCTATGAAAGCTCGGGACTGAAGCAGCCCTATCACCTCGTCGATCCCAGCCCGTGGCCAATCATCGGCGCCGTCGGCGGCTTCTGCATCGTGTTCGGCATCATCCTCGCCGCGCATTTCGGCAGCTACATTCTGCTGACCATCGGCGCGCTGATCGTGTTCTTCACCATGTTCGTCTGGTGGCGGGACGTGGTGCGCGAAAGCCGCACCCCGGGCATGCACACGCCCTTCGTCCGCCTCAGCCTGCGCTACGGCATGGCGCTGTTCATCGCCAGCGAGGTGATGTTCTTCGTCGGCTTCTTTTGGTCTTATTTCAATTTCCTGATCTTCCCGGACACCCAGGGCAACGGTCAGACCGTCTGGCCGCCGAGCACGATCACCACGCCCGATCCGTTCCACCTCGCCATCTTCATGACGATGGTCCTGCTGCTGTCCGGCACCACGATTACCTGGGCGCATCACTCCCTGCTGGAGCGCGACCGCAAGGGCATGCTGACCGGCCTGGGCCTGACCATCCTGCTCGGCGCCATATTCACCTTCACTCAGGCCTGGGAATACACTCACGCGCCATTCAAGTTCGTCGGCGGCGGCGTGTATCCGTCGGTGTTCTTCCTCGCCACCGGCTTCCACGGCTTCCACGTCCTCGTTGGCACCACGTTTCTGATCGTCTGCTGGTTCCGCGCCAAGGCCGGCCAGTTCACGCCGGAACGCCATTTCGGCTTCGAGGCCGCCGCCTGGTACTGGCACTTCGTCGATGTCGTCTGGCTGTTCTTGTTCACCTGCATCTACTGGTACGGCGCCAGCCCGATCGTCGCCAAGTAGCCGGCGCGTGGCGGACCAGGCGGTCTCGGTTCTCCACGCGGCGCTCGCTTGTTGCTGCCCGCGCTGCGGCAAAGGCCGCGTGTTCCGCAATCTGCTGGAGGTGCGCGACCGCTGCGAGGTGTGCGGCCTCGACCTGCGCGCGTGCGATACCGGTGACGGCGCGAACGTCGGCGTGATCCTGGTGCTGGGGGCGATCGTCGTGGCGCTCGCATTCTGGGTCGAGTTCCACTTCCATCCGCCGTTATGGGTGCACGCCGTGCTGTGGCCGGTGGTCACGATCCCGCTGGCCGTGCTGATGATGCGCCCCGCAAAGGCCGCGCTGGTCGCGTTGCAATACCGCCATCGAGCGTCGGAGATGGGCCTATGAGTGCAGCGTCCCCCCTCCCCTTGAGGGAGGGGGAAAGGGGGAGGGGTGCGTACAGCCGCGGTCGTCGGATGTGCGCACCCCTCCCCCCAACCCCCTCCCGCAAGGGGAGGGGGGGCATCCGCACATGACCCGCGGCTTTCTCTGGCGCGGGCTGAGCGCTCTGATCATGGAGCTGCTCCTCCTCGGCCTCGGCACCTGGCAGGTGCAGCGCCTGCACTGGAAGGAAGCGATCCTCGCGCAGATCGCCCACGCCGAATCAGCGCCGCCGGTGCCGCTGACCGGCAACCCCGGCCCGTTCGCCAAGGTCTCCGTCACCGGCCGGCTGCGTAACGATCTCGCCGCGCTCTACGGCGCCGACGTGCGTGACACACGCACCGGGCCGGAGCTCGGCAGCTTCCTGATCGAACCGCTGGAACGTCCCGGCCATCGCACGCTGCTGATCGAGCGCGGCTGGGTGCCGGGCAAACGCACCGCCCCAATCGACGAGCCGCAAGGCACCGTCACCATCGCCGGCTACGTGCATCCCGGCGACCAGCCCGGCATGTTCTCGGCGCGCGACGATCCCGCGGCGCGCTTGTTCTACACGCTCGATCCCGCAACGATTGGCGCAGCGCTTGGTTTGAAGAACGTTGCGCCGTTCATTCTGATCGCGCTCGGTCCGCCGCCGCCGGAGCACTATCCCGAACCCGCCACCCACTTGCCCCGGCCGCCGAACAATCACTTCATCTATGCCGTCACCTGGTATGGGCTCGCGCTCTCGCTCGTGGTGATGTTCGTCGTCTGGGCCCGAGGGGTGATGCTCGAATGACCGCCTACGACAAGCTGGCCGCCCGCTTTACCCGTATCGCCACGCTCGGGGAGGCGTCCGCCGTGCTCGGCTGGGACGCCGCAACGATGATGCCGCCGGGCGGCGGAGCAGCGCGCGGCGACCAGCTTGCCGTGCTGGCGGGAGTGTCGCACGGATTGTTGAGCATGCCGGAAGTCGGCGACGAGCTCGCCGCGGCGGAAGCGGAACACGGCCGCGCCGACGCCTGGCGCACTGCCAATCTCCGCCTGATGCGCCAGGCCTATGTCCGTGCCACCTCGATGCCGCGCGATCTGGTGGAAGCGCAGGCGCGCGCCAATTCCGCGTGCGAAAAAATCTGGCGCGACGCACAGCGCAAATCGGATTTCGCCGCGGTGCGGCCTTACCTGGAAGAAGTCGTGCGCCTGATGCGTGAGGCGGCGGCCGCGTTGGCCGCCGCGCTCGGCTTGTCGCCTTACGACGCGTTGATGGACGGCTTCCAGCACGGCCTGCGTGCCGCGGACGTGGCAAAAATCTTCGCCGGTTACGAAACCTTCCTGCGCGACGCGCTGCCGCGCGCGGAGGAACGCCAGGCGCGCCAGCCCGCGCCGGTCCCCCCAAAGGGGCCGTTTCCGATCGCCGCGCAGGAGGCGCTGTGTCGCTCCACCTCGGCGCGCCTGGGCCTCGATTTCGATCATGCGCGGCTGGATCGTTCCGCGCACCCGTTCTCCGGCGGCACGCGCACCGACGTACGCATCACCACGCGTTATGACGAGGCGGATTTCACCCAGGCGGTGCTCGCGGTGGTGCACGAGACGGGTCACGCGTTGTACGAACGCGGCCTGCCGGCGGACTACGATCGCCAGCCGGTGGGCGAGGCGGCCGGTATGGCAGTGCATGAAAGCCAGTCGCTGATCGTGGAAATGCAGGCGTGCCGATCCGACGCGTTCCTGTCCTGGCTCGGGTCGGAGCTGCACAAGGCGTTCGGCGGCGATGCCGCGGCTTACGAAGTTTCCAATCTCGCGCGTTCCTGGCGGCGCATCTCGCGCGGCTTCATCCGTGTCGATGCGGATGAGATGACCTATCCGGCGCATGTCATCCTGCGCTTCAGGCTGGAGCAAGCACTGGTGGCGGGCGACCTGACGGTGGCCGACCTGCCCGCCGCGTGGAACGAAGGTTTCAAGGCGCTGCTGGGCATCGCCCCGCCCGACGATTCGCGCGGCTGCCTGCAGGACATTCACTGGTACGACGGCGCGTTCGGTTATTTCCCCAGTTATACGCTGGGTGCAATGGCCGCCGCGCAATTGATGGAGGCCGCGCGCCGCGGTGTTCCGGGCATCGATACGGGCCTGGCGCGCGGCGACCTGTCGCCGCTGCTTGGTTGGCTGCGCGCGAACGTGCACGGCGTCGGCAGCCGGCTGTCGTTCAACGAGCTGCTGCGCGCGGCGACGGGAAAGGCGCTCGATCCGGCCGATTTCCAGGCGCACCTGACGGCGCGTTATCTGACATGACAGTATCATCTCCCGTCATGGCCGGGCTTGACCCGGCCAACTACGCTGTGCCGATCGAGTCGCGCTCGCCTGATCGTGCGCAGATGGCCGGTCATGCCCGGCGATGACGAAGGGGCGCAACAGGGGGACATCGACATGATGCAGCTCGGACGGCTGGGTGCCTGGTACTCGATGGACAAGCTCGGCGGGCCCGGGGAAATCCGCGACTTCGCCACCACCGTGGAACGCCTCGGCTACGACGTGCTGTGGTATCCCGAATCGCGCGGGTTCGAATCGCTGTCCGTCGCCGGCTTCATGCTGGCCAGCACGACGAGTCTGAAGGTCGGCAGCTCGATCGCCAGCATCTACGCGCGCGATGCCTACACGTCGCGTCGCGGCATGCTGTCGCTGCACGCACTGTATGGGGAGCGCTTCATCCTCGGCCTCGGCGTGAGCCATCCGCCGATGGTCGAAGGTCTGCGCGGCCATCGTTATGAAAAGCCGGTGCCGGCGATGCGGGCCTATCTCGACGCGCTGAACAACGACACCGGGTCGGATCAGTGGCCGGTCGCGATTGCCGCGCTCGGCCCGTTGATGCTGAAGCTGGCGAAAGAGAAGACGCGAGGCGCACTGCCGTACAACACCAATCCGCACCACACTGCCGAGGCGGCGAAGCTTCTCGGTCCCGGCAAGTGGCTGGCGATCGAGCAGAAGGTGACGCTGGAAACCGACGCGGCGAAGGCGCGCGCGTTGGGACGCAAGGAGCTCGCGCGCTACATGACGCTGGACAACTATCGCAATAATTTCCTGCGCATCGGCTTCACCGAGGCGGACATGCAGAACGGCGGCTCCGACCGGTTCATCGACGCGATGGTGCTGTGGGGCGACGCCGACAAGGTGAAGGCCGGCCTGCGCGCGCATTTCGACGCGGGCGCCACCCACGTCGCGATTCAGCCGGTGCATCCGGATGGCGATACCGCGAAACGGGACGCGATTCTGACGGCGCTGGCGGATACCTGATCCCGCGGCACGACGGGTTCAGCGCCGCAGCCGCTCCACCAGATCGGTTGCCTCGTCCGCGGGTGTCTCCAATGCACGGCGGGCGACGTCTTGCGGGAACCCCGCCCTGGCGAGGACTGCCAGTTCGCGCCGTCGCCCATCCGCATCCGGTACTCCGCCGGCACGGAATGGCCCGATACGCCGACGCCGCGCCAGCGCCAGCGCCGAAACGAACTCCGTCTCCGCGTCGTCCGACGGCAGGACGCGGTGCATGGTTTCGGTATCCACACCCTTGGCGATAAGGCTGGCGGCGATCGCTCGGCGGGATCGCCCGCTGCGCGCCAGGTTGCGGGCACGACTCTCTGCGAATGCCGCGTTACTGACCGCGCCGGCCGTGGCGAGCCCTGTCACGACGCCGGCGGCGGCGCGTTTTGCCTCGGCAGCCTGGGAGGTCACAACGTCGCGGTCCCCATCGGCGTCGCGTGCCCAGCGGTCGATGCGCCGTTCCAGCACGCGGCGCAGTCCCGCCTCCGTCGCCGCATAGCGCGCGAGGTAGGCCAGCGCCGCATCGCGCAGCGCCGCGGAGTCGGGCGGCGGGTCGGACGCATGGTCGGAACGGTTCCGCGTGCCCATGGACGGCGCCGATACGCCGGGATCGCGGCGTCCGCAACAACGGGATGGACGCCTTGCAATTGCCCGGGAAGCCGCCTAATAGCGACGCCCTGCCGGAGCGCGGGCGTAGCTCAGGGGTAGAGCACAACCTTGCCAAGGTTGGGGTCGAGGGTTCGAATCCCTTCGCCCGCTCCAGGTTTCGGTGAGTAATCAGCTCATCAGATGGATGTTGGCGTGAGCGGGCGCTTCACATATCCGGCCCGGACACCACCCAGCTACCACGGCGGACAATACTCACTTACCGGGGCCAATCCGCACGAAAGCCGAAACTCGTGTCAATCCGTAGGCTCCGGGGGGGGCCGTACCGCGCTCTCGTGTGTTGTGGCGCAGCGACGGGGTCGAGGCATGGATGTTCAACGCTCTCAACTGAAGTTCCGCTTGGCCGGTACATCGAAGCCGGCGAAAGCCGCAGCGTAGCGATCCTTACTGTACGTTGATGCCCGATTGCGGCGCGTCGAGACACGAGAATTGGCGAAATAATATGCGATCTCGCAGGTGCGGTTCCAGAGGCCAGTGTCTGGATTGCAGGGGATTGGCACATGGAATTCCCTCGACTGGCGAGTCGATGTTTGCCCGGTTCTGCGTTGATGGATTCTACCGCGTACCCAAATATTTGTTAGGAAACATAACAGGATCGGTTGGTGCCGGATGACCTCGCCAGGGCCCGGCTCGCAAAGCGGATCAACCGAACCGTCGAGCGTGAGCGCAATCGGGTCGGCAGCGCGGCGGCGTTACGGCAAGATCCAATACGGCGCGCATACGTCAAATGCCGCATACAGCGTCATGCCACGCTGATCCTACGGTTCCCGACGTTCAATCGGGAGTCTGGGATCATGTCGGACATCGCGGCCGACGCACCACGGGTGCGTCGATCATACAACAAACTTGTCAACAATCCGGTGCTGGAGGACTACTCGCTCCGCTACGCACCAAAGAGCTTCCGCACCTGGTCGTCCTACGCGGTGGCATCGGCCGCGCTGGGCGGTATCGCCTATCTGGCCGACCAGGCGATCGGCGGCTCGCTCGCCGTCCAGTTTGGTTTTGCCAACGCGTTCTGGGGAATCCTCGCTGCCGCACTGGTGATTTTCCTGACCGGCATCCCCATCGCCTATTACTGCGCCAAGTACAACGTGGACGTGGACCTGCTGACCAGGGGCGCCGGATTCGGCTATCTCGGTTCCACCATCACCTCGGTGATCTACGCATCGTTCACCTTCATCTTCTTCGCCCTCGAAGGGTCGATCATGGCCCAGGCGTTCCACATCTATTTCGGCATTCCGCTGCCGATCGGTTACGCACTGGGGTCGCTGATCATCATCCCGCTGGTCGTGTTCGGCATGACCCTGTTGGCAAAGTTGCAAGTATGGACCCAGCCTTTGTGGCTGATACTGCTGTTCTCGCCGCCCATCGCGGTGCTCGCGGTGGACCCGGGCGCGGTGCAGCACTGGGTGAATTTCGCCGGCAACTCCCCCAGCAAGTCGAATTTCGACCCGCTGCTGTTCGGCACCGCCGCCGGCATCGCCCTGTCGCTGATCGCGCAGATCGGCGAGCAAGCCGACTACCTGCGCTTCATGCCGGAGAAGACGAAGGCCAACGCCGGCGTGTGGTGGTTCGCCGTGCTGGCGGCCGGCCCCGGCTGGGTGATCCTGGGCGCGGCCAAGCAGTTGATGGGGTCGTTCTTCGCCTCGCTGGCAGTGGCACACGGCACGCCGCTGAGCCACGCGAACGAGCCCATCCAGATGTATATCGCCGGCTACCACTACTTGTTCCCCGGCTACGCCGCGCTGACCGTGGCGACGTTCTTCGTCATCCTGTCGCAGATCAAGATCAACGTCACCAACGCCTATTCCGGCTCCCTGTCGTGGTCGAACTTCTTCTCCCGCCTGCTGCACGCGCATCCGGGCCGCGTGGTTTACATCTTCTTCAACGTGGCGATCTCGCTCACGCTGATGGAACTGAACATGTTCGATGTGCTGGGGAAGATCCTGGGCTTCTACTCCAACGTCGCGGTGGCCTGGATCGGCGCGGTGACGGCCGACCTGGTGATCAACAAGCCGCTGCTGAAGCTTAGCCCCAGCTACATCGAGTTCAAGCGGGCGCACCTGTATAACTTCAACCCGGTCGGCTTCGGCTCGATGATGTTCGCCTCGGTCGTCTCGATCATCGCGTTCTTCGGGCTGCTGGGACCGACGGCACAGGCATTCTCGGCCTTCATCGCACTGGGCCTGGCTTTCGTCGCCACGCCGATCATCGCGATCGCGACCAAGGGCCGCTACTACCTGGCGCGCCGTCCGTTCGACGATCAGAAGATCGCCCGCGCCACGCTGGCCTGCGTCAGTTGCGGCTATGAATACGAAAAGCAGGACATGACAAGCTGCCCGTTCCACAGCGGCAACATATGCTCCTTGTGCTGCTCGCTGGATTCGGCCTGCCACGACATGTGCAAGCCGGCCGTAGGCACCGTGCCCCCCACGGCCGTCGGCGCAATCTGATCCATCCCGTCACGCGAGGCGCGGCCGCAATGCCGCGCCTCGTCGCGATTCCAAATGCGCGATTCCAAATGCGCGATTCCAACTGGAGGTCCCCGACATGATACACGGCGATATCGGCAGCAGCCACGACACGGTCGGCGTTGCAGTGGTGAACTACAAGATGCCGCGGCTGCACACCAAGGCCGAGGTGTTGGCGAACGCCGAGGCAATCGGCGCGATGATCGTGGGTATGAAGTCGGGCCTGCCGGGCATGGACCTGGTCGTGTTCCCCGAATACAGCACGCACGGCATCATGTACGATCGGCAGGAGATGTTCGACACGGCTGCCTCGATCCCCGGCGAGGAGACCGGCATCTTCGCCGCGGCCTGCCGCAAGGCCGGCGTCTGGGGCATCTTCTCGCTGACCGGCGAGCGCCACGAGATGCACCCGGACAAAGTACCCTACAATACGTTGATCCTGATGAACGATCGCGGCGAGATCGTGCAGAAATACCGCAAGATCATGCCGTGGACGCCGATCGAGGGATGGTATCCCGGCGATTGCACCTATGTGTCGGAAGGGCCGAAGGGGCTGAAAATCAGCCTGATCATCTGCGACGACGGCAACTATCCCGAGATCTGGCGCGATTGCGCCATGCGCGGTGCGGAGCTGATCGTGCGCTGCCAGGGCTACATGTATCCGGCCAAAGAGCAGCAGATCATGATGGCGAAGGCAATGGCGTGGGCGAACAATGTGTATGTCGCGGTGGCGAATGCGACCGGGTTCGACGGCGTGTATTCGTATTTCGGCCATTCGTCGGTGATCGGCTTCGACGGGCGCACGCTGGGTGAGTGCGGCACCGAGGAGAACGGCATCCAGTATGCCCAACTGTCCGTCCCGCTGATCCGCGAAGCGCGCCGCAGCATGCAGTCGCAGAACCATTTGTTCAAACTGCTGCATCGTGGCTACACCGGCATGATCAACTCGCGCGAGAACGCCAGCGGCAAGGCGGAATGCCCGTATGAATTCTATCGCCAATGGGTCGCCGATCCGGAAGCGATGCGCCTGCAGGTGGAAGCGTTGACGCGCGGCGAAGTAGGCGTGGCGGATTGTCCGATCGAAGGCATCCCGGTGCGCCAGGCCGCGGAGTAGAGCGTGCGCGGGAGCAGGACAAAGGCACAGACGAAGAAGGAGAAGGATAAGAAGGAGAAGACTCCCCCTCCCCTTGAGGGAGGGGGTTGGGGGGA
>DASXFW010000068.1:0-7167 GCA_036489395.1 Acetobacteraceae bacterium
CCCCTGCCCCCTCCCACAAGGGGAGGGGGGGCCAACGCCAACGCCGATGCCATGCCCGCCTTCGCCTGACTCCACACCATGCGCGCCCTGGCACTCGCAGCGGCGCTTGCGGCAATGCCGGTGCTGGCTCTCGCGGTCATGGCCGGCGCCGGCTGGGCCGCGCCTGTCCCGGCATTCGCCGCGATGGGCCTGACGCTGCTGGTCGCTCTCGCTGTCGCCATCCTGTGGATGCGCGATGTCGGCGTGCTGACCGAAGCGGTGCGCAGCCTGGCGTCCGATGTGCCCGTTGCATCCGCCGCCCGTCCGACCCTGGCACTGCTGGAAGAACCCACCCGCGCGGTGGAACGCCTGGCCCGCCACGTCGCCACCAGCGGCGCCCTGGTGGACCGGCTGCAACGTGCCGACGCGGCGATCGTCGAGGGCCTGCCCGACTCGCTGATCGTGCTGGCCGCCGATCGATCGATGCTGCGCGCCAACGCCGCGGCGCGCGACGCGTTCGGCACCGATATCGGCGCCGTGCTGCGGCATCCGGGGCTGCACGGCGCGATCGATCGCGCCTTCAGCCAGCGTTCGCCGCAGACCGCCGAAGTGTCCCTGCCGGTGCCAGTGCAGCGCGACGTACACGCGATCGTGGTGCCCATGGATCCGCCGCTGGCTGACGGCGGCCGGGCGGTCGTGGTGCTGTCGGACCGCACGCGGGAGCGCATGCTGGAGCGCATGCGCGCCGATTTCGTCGCCAACGCCAGCCACGAGCTGCGCACGCCGCTGGCGTCGCTGATCGGCTTCATCGACACGCTGCGCGGAGCAGCGGCCGACGATCCGGAGGCGCAGCAGCGCTTTCTCGGCATCATGGCCGAGCAAGGCGCGCGTATGAACCGGCTGATCGACGACCTGCTGAGCCTGTCGCGCATCGAGCTGATGGAGCATCAGGCGCCGGAAGCCAGCGTCGATCTGGCGAGGCTGGTGTCGGAATTCGCCGCCGGATACGCCTCGCGCTCCGCCACCCGTGCGACATCGCTGGACGTGCAGGTGCCGCCCGCACTGCCACGCGTGCGTGCCGACGCCGACCAGATCGAGCAAGTGCTGCAGAACCTGCTCGACAACGCGGTGAAATACGGCAGGGCGGACGGCACGGTGCGCGTGTCGGTCGCGGCAGCGCCGCCGGGAACGCGCTGGCCCGGCCGGCGGGGGATCGTGTTGGCGGTGGCGGACCAGGGCGCCGGCATCCCGCGCGAGCACCTGCCGCGGCTGACCGAGCGCTTCTACCGGGTGGACACCGGCCGCTCGCGCGCGGTCGGCGGCACGGGCCTCGGCCTCGCCATCGTCAAGCACATCGTCAACCGCCATCGCGGGCAGTTGGCGATCGACAGCGAGGAGGGCGTGGGCACGACGGTCAGCATCTGGCTGCCCGAGGCGGCCGCCGCCGAGACGCCCCGGCCGGGCAGCGGATCCGACGGTTAGCCCGTCTTTGCGGATTCGCCTGTGCCAGGGGCGATTTTTGTCCGGTCGGCATCTGGGAAGCGTTTGATAAAGCCGGCAAGTAGATCGGCAGTTTGGCTGAAATCGCCTGTAGTGAAGACCTGCCCCATTCCCAACGCCACATTTGCTCGCCTGGATTCGTGCGATCATGTTTCTGCGAAAGACCCCGCGAAAGAAGGCCGGCAAGACGCACGACCATTGGAGCGTTGTCGCCGCGAGTCGATGCATGCGATCCAACAACGAGATCAAACAACGAGCAGGGGCCGACAGCGGCGCCCACCATCATGCGCACGGGATGCGGCCAGATGGCCCCGGGCGCCCCGGCTGTTGGGGCCAGCCCCAGTTGTGTATAGCTGGATCGGCGCGGCCTCATTGCCTCAGGCGGCGCGTTTGAGTTGTGGGATCAATGAACAACACCAGAGGTGTGGCTGTGCGACCGAACAAGATCAAGCAGATGTGGCGTGCCAATCAATGCGTGACACTGGGCTGGCTGTCCGTGTCGCATGGGTTCACGGCCGAGGTCATGGCGCGTCAGGGCTTCGATGCCCTGTGCGTGGATTTGCAGCACGGCACCGCCGAATTGAGAGACGTGGGGCCGATGCTGCAGGCGATCTCGCAGACCGACACCGTCCCCGTGGTGCGGGTGCCCTGGAACGACCCGGCGATCATCATGAAGGCGCTCGACCTTGGCGCCTATGCCATCATCGTGCCGCTGGTGAACAATGCCGAGGAAGCAGCGAAGGCGGTGGCCGCGTGCCGTTATCCGCCGGTCGGCATGCGCTCGAACGGCCCGGTGCGCGCCATCCACTACGGCGGCGGCGACTATGTGGCCAACGCCAACAACGAAATCGTCATCATGGCGATGATCGAGACGAAGGAAGGTATCGCCAACGTCGATGCCATCTGCGCAACGCCCGGGCTCGACGCCGTCTATATCGGGCCTGCCGACCTGTCGTTCGCGCTGGGCCTGGCCCCGCGTGGCGATAACCCCGACCCGCTGCATATCGCCACCTGCGACAAGATCCTCGCGGCGGCGCATAAGGCCGGAATCAAGTGCGTCATGCACTGTGCCAGCGCGGCGTTCGCAGCGGGTGCGGTGAAGCGCGGCTTCGACATGGTGATGCTGACATCCGATCTGTCGTGCATGATCGCAGGCGCGCGGATGCAGCTCGACGAGCTCAAGTCCAAGACGTCCTAGTGTCGTGATAACCGAAGGCAGAATCGCCGGAGGTCTGGCTCACGCGATCAAACAAAGAGCTACTGTAAAGCACGATGAGGCGCACTTGCGCGCTCATCCTGCTTTGGCGGCGAAATAGCTGACTCGCTGGCCTGCCCGCTCTGTCATGGTGCGGGAAGGCGCACTGTCCGCGACTGTGCTGCGTGCCTCCAGGCAGGTCGTGGATGCCGACCTTCGTCTGCACCACGGAGAATCAAGCGCTCGGACGGCTCCGGCGGCGGGGTCGCGAACCTCGGGGTAGCCCAGGCGGCCGCGCGGTCATCAACCCGGGGTCGCTGCCAGCACCCGCTCCCCATGCCGCGTCTCGTCCGGCAGGCACAGCGCCGCCAGCGCCTTCGCCGCAGCCTCTGGTGTCGGCTGCGAGGCGGGAAGCTCGCCGGGGAACGCCTGCGCGCGCAGCCGGGTGCGCATCGGGCCGGGATCGAACAAATTGACCCGCAGGCGCGTCAGGTGCAGTTCGTCGGCCCAGGTCAGCACCAGGTGCTCCATGCCAGCCTTGGTCGCGCCGTAGCTGCCCCAGTATGCTTTCGGCGCGGACGCACGCGCGTCGGTCACGAACACGGCGCGGCCTGCCGCCGCGTTGCGCAGCGGCGGATCGCAGGTGCGGATCAGCCGCGCGGCGGCGGTGAGGTTCACGCCGATCGCCGCGGCCCAGTCCTTCGGCACGATATGCGGGGCCGGCGTGAGCTCGCCCAGCGACGCGGCGCAATGCACCAGGACGTCCAGCCGGCCGAAGCGCTGGAAGATGCTGGGCCCCAGCATGTCGATCTGGTCCGCCTCCAGCAGGTCGAGCGGCAGCAGCGTGGCGCTGCCGCCGAGTTCGCGGATCGCGTCGTCGGTGTCTTCCAGCCCGCCGGGGGTGCGCGCGGTGATCACCACGTGCGCGCCGAGGCGGGCGAGCTCGATGGCGACGGCAGCGCCCAGTCCGCGGCTGGCGCCGGTGACGAGGGCGATCGAGGCGGTGAGCATCATCGTCGTCAACAGGAGATACGGCAGCTTCGCTCGGACATGGGCGTCATCGGAGATGTCAAGGCGTGTGGGGATATGTCAAGGCGTGTGGATATGCTTCGGACGGGCCGCAGACAACCCTATCAGGCTCGGCCGCAGCGAGTGACGCTTAATCCCAGGCGGTTCGCGCACTGCATCGCCATGATCAGGCTATCGCCAGGTCGATCTCGATATGCACCTTGCGCACGGTCAGGACAGGACGCAGCGCCCGGCCTTCGCCCGGGCTGAGGCGTACGATGCCGGCCGCGCTCAGGCGGCGCAGCGTCCGTTGCACGTTCTGCGGCGCGCGATGCGCCATGTCGGCGAGCTCGCTGACCGATTGCGGCTCGCGCGTGGCGATCAGGCGCAGCAATTCGCGGTTACGCGACGACAGCAGCTTGGCCCCTGCTTCCAGCGACCGGAACTGAATCGTATCCGCCTCTCCGTCCCCGATACGCTCAACCCAGATCTTTGGTTCCCGTGGATCGACGGTACGCTCTCCGCGCGCCACGGCCATTGTGTGGTTCTTGAATTCCTCGAACGTCCCGTGCCTGTGGCTCATCGCACACCTCGCTCTTTGAGTATCCGCTCGACCTCGCGGTAAAAGTCATCCAGCAGTTCGCCGGGTCCACGGCAGGCATACGCGCGTATGTTGCGCGCGCCGTGAACATGGCGTGGTCGTATTCTGGCCGCCTCCCGGCCCCGTGGGCATTGTCGATCCCATAAATCCGCCCGCCGGCGTGATCATGCAGCGTCAGGCTGTATTTGATTCCGTGCGGCCGGTGCCGCGTTGCCGCGATTTCCCGCGCCTCGATTTTCACCGCGTATCCCGCCGCAAACTGAAATTCCAGACCGTCCAGGCTGAGAAGGAACGCCAGATCATGATCGGCATCGGGCATTCATAACATCCTATCAGGATGGGATGAAATCCGCAATCGAAACGATGTGGCGCCGGCCAGTGCTGCGGCCGTTCGTGCCGGCCCCGCGTCGGGCGATGCCCATGCCCTCCGTCGCCCAACCTGTCTCGGGCGCCCGTCGTGATTTGGCGATAGGCGGATTTGCGACCCTTACGAACTCTCCGCCAGCAGGCTCAACTGCCGTTCGGAATTGTCCGCCTGGTCCGGCAGCGCAATCGGATAGTCGCCGGTGAAGCATGCATCGCAGTAATGCGGGCGGACCGGATCGCGGTCCTTCTGACCCAGCGCGCGATACAGCCCGTCGATCGAGATGAACGCCAGGCTGTCGGCACCGATCAGGGCCGCCATTTCGTCCACGCTGTGGCGCGCCGCCAGCAACTGGCCGCGCTCCGGCGTGTCGATGCCGTAGAAGCAGGAATGCGTGGTGGGCGGCGAGGAAATCCGCATGTGCACCTCCCGCGCACCGGCGTGGCGAACCATTTCGACGATCTTGCGGCTGGTGGTGCCGCGCACGATCGAATCATCGACCAGCACGACGCGCCGCCCCTTCAGCACCGGCGCGTTGGCGGAATGCTTCAGCTTCACGCCCAAATGGCGGATGTGGTCGGTCGGCTCGATGAAGGTGCGGCCGACATAGTGGTTGCGGATGATGCCGAGTTCGAACGGAATGCCGCTTTCGGCAGCGTAGCCCATCGCCGCGGGCACGCCGGAATCCGGCACCGGCACGATCACGTCGGCCGGCACGAGGGATTCGCGCGCGAGTTCCCTGCCGATCTGCTTGCGCGCCTCGTACACCGGGGTGCCTTCCACCACGGAATCCGGGCGGGCGAAATAGATGTATTCGAACACGCAGAACCGCTCGCGCGTGCGGCCGAACGGCTTGATGCTGTGCACGCCCTGGTCGTTGATCACCACGATCTCGCCGGGCTCCACGTCGCGGATGAAATCGGCGCCGACGATATCCAGCGCGCAGGTCTCGGATGCGAGCACCCAGCCGCCGGTGCCTTCATTGCCGATGCGGCCGAGGATCAGCGGACGCACGCCCAGCGGGTCGCGCACGCCCATCAGCGCCTCGTTCGACAGTGCGACCAGGGAGTAGGCGCCGACCACCTGTTTCAGTGCGTCGATCAGCCGGTCCACCACGGTGGAGTAAAGGCTGATGGCGATCAGGTGGACGAAGACCTCGGAGTCCGTGGTGGATTGGAACAAGCAGCCGCGGCGGACCAGGGCGCGGCGCAGGACGTGGGCGTTGGTCAGGTTGCCGTTGTGCGCCACCGCGAAGCCGCCGAACTCGAAATCGGCGTACAGCGGCTGCACGTTGCGCAGGATCGTGTCGCCGGTCGTGGCATAGCGGTTGTGGCCGATGGCGATCCGGCCGGGCAGCGACTCGATGACCTTCTGGTTGGAGAAATTGTCGCCGACCAGGCCGAGGCCGCGATGCGAGTGGAAATGGTGGCCGTCGAAGCTGACGATGCCGGTCGCCTCCTGCCCGCGGTGCTGCAGCGCGTGCAGGCCGAGCGCAGTCAGCGCCGTGGCGTCGGGCGCGTTCCATACGCCGAACACGCCGCATTCCTCATGCAGCTTGTCGTCATCCGGAAGCGGCATCGTCGAGTGGTCCATGCGATGGTCTCCCTAGTCCCGTGCGGGTGGGTGGGCCGCGACGGGTCCGATGGCCGAGCCTTGCGGCGTGGACTGCAACAGCGCCTGCGCCGTGGTCTCACGGCCGGGCGGCGGGGCGTAGAGGCGCGGCCGGTAGTCCGTCGGCAACTGGTGGACCGTCCAGCGCGCGCCGATGAAGGCGGGCGTCAGCAGACGGGCCTGCAGCACCGGCGGGGGCCACTGATCGACCGGCACCACCATCCCCGCCACGATATAGGCAACGATGACCAGCGCCGCACCCCGGGCGAGGCCGAATACCAGTCCCAGCGTCCGGTCGAGGCCGCCGAGCGGGGAGTTGCGCACGGCGCGCCCGATGATGCGGGCGACGATCATCAGCACGATCAGCGAGACGATGAAAATGGCGACGAAGCCGACGGGATCGATCCAGGGCGAGCCACGCATCCACTGCTGAAGCTGCGGCCGCAGCAGCGGCAGGCCCCAGATTGCGGCGGCGATCGCGCCGGCCCAGGCGGCGATGCCGAGCACCTCCCGCACCAGGCCGCGCATGAAGGCGAGGAGGCCGGAGATCGCCAGCACGGCGAGGACGACGAGATCGACCCAGGTCATACAACTGCCATCGATGCAACCGCGCGCGTTATCGTCTTCTCCACCGCTTTCGCCAAGCCACGATCACGTAGTCCGGACCGGATTGGGCGGCGACTCGGCGATGAGGGGTGGGACTATACCCGATTTGCGCGGTGGGTGTGTCGTTGCGTGCTCGGGCGCGCAGGGCAATCGGGTGAACGGAGCAAAGGTCAGGGCTCCGCCCTGAAACCCGCCAGGAGGCTCTGCCTCCTGGACCTCCGGCCCTCGGGTCAAGCCCGAGGGCAGGCGCCGGCGTAGCCTTTGCAATCCGTTTGTTTCGCTGGATGGCGGGGAGGGGGCACA
>DASXFW010000070.1:0-17564 GCA_036489395.1 Acetobacteraceae bacterium
AGGGGTGCGTACCTCCGCTGGTCCAGCGGAGGTACGCTCCCCTCCCCCCAACCCCCTCCCTCAAGGGGAGGGGGAGCTACCGTGCGTTCCCCTTGCTGCCTTCCATCCAGGAGTCTCCCATGCCCCAGCACACCGCGACGATGGACGGCAACACCGCGGTGGCGCACGTCGCCTACCGGGTGAACGAAGTCTGCGCGATCTTTCCGATTACCCCGTCGTCCACGATGGCGGAGCTCGCCGACGAATGGTCGGCGGCCGGCATTCCCAACATCTGGGGCCAGGTCCCCGTGGTGCAGCAGATGCAAAGCGAGGGCGGCGCCGCCGGCACGGTGCACGGCGCGCTGCAATCCGGTGCGCTGACCACGACGTTCACCGCGTCGCAGGGCCTGCTGCTGATGCTGCCCAACATGTTCAAGATCGCCGGCGAGCTGACCGCGACGGTGTTCCACGTCGCCGCGCGTTCCCTGGCGACTCAGGCGCTGTCGATCTTCGGAGACCACTCCGACGTGATGGCGATGCGCACGACCGGCTTCGCGCTGCTGTCGTCTGCTTCGGTGCAGGAGGCACACGACGCCGCGCTGATCGCGCAGGCGGCGACGCTGGAATCGCGCGTGCCGTTCCTGCATTTCTTCGATGGCTTCCGCACCTCGCACGAGATCGGCACGATTACGCTGCTGGAGGATGCGCAGATCCGCGCGATGATCGACGACGAAGCGGTGCGCGCGCACCGCTCCCGCGCGTTGACGCCTGAACGCCCCGTGGTGCGCGGTACCGCCCATAACCCCGACACGTTCTTCCAGGCACGCGAGACGGTGAACCCGTTCTACACACGCGTGCCGGAGATCGTGCAACGCAAAATGGACGACTTCGCCGCCCTCACCGGCCGCCACTACCACTTGTTCGATTACGCAGGTCCGACCGACGCGGAACGCGTTGTCGTGCTGATGGGCTCCGGCGCGGAGACGGCGCGCATGACCGCGGCCGCGCTGTGTGCGCGCGGCGAAAAGGTCGGCGTGTTGCAGGTGCGGCTGTATCGCCCGTTCGCCGCCGATGCGTTCATTGCCGCACTGCCCGCGTCGGTGCGCGCGATCGCCGTGCTCGAACAAACGAAGGAGCCCGGCGCGACGGGCGAGCCGCTGTATCTCGACGTGGTGACGATACTGGCGCAGGCGTTCGCGGCAGGGCAGCGCGCGACGATGCCGAAAGTGATCGGTGGGCGCTACGGCCTTTCATCCAAGGACTTCAATCCGTCGATGGCCAAGGCGGTGTTCGATGAACTGATCGCGCCGGCGCCGCGCAACAGCTTCACTGTCGGCATCACCGATGACGTGATGCGCGGCAGCCTGGTGCCGGACCTGTCCTTCCGTGTCGAGCCGCCTGATGTGGTCTGTGCGGTGTTCTATGGCCTGGGTTCCGACGGAACGGTGGGCGCGAACAAGAACAGTGTGAAGATTATTGCGGAGGATGCGGCGCTGAACGCGCAGGGGTATTTTGTTTATGACTCGCATAAGTCGGGCGCGCAGACCGTGTCGCATCTGCGCTTCGGGCCGCAGCCGATCCATGCGCCGTATCTCATCCAGCAGGCCAGTTTCGTCGGCGTCCACCAGTTCCAGTTCGTCGAGCGGCTGGACATGCTGCGCCTCGCCGCTCCCGGTGCGACGCTGCTGTTGAATTCGCCGTACGGGCCGGACGATGTGTGGGACCACCTGCCGCGCTCGATGCAGCAGCGGATCATCGAGCTCGGGCTGAAGCTTTACGTGATCGACGCCTCGCGCGTGGCAGTACAGGCGGGGCTGCGCGGTCGCACCAATTCCGTGCTGCAAACATGCTTCTTCGCGCTGTCCAACGTGCTGCCGCGCGACCGCGCCATCGCGCATATCAAGAAGGCGATCGAGAAGACCTACGGCAAGCGCGGCGGGGACGTTGTTGAACGCAACTACCGCGCGGTCGATGCCGCGCTGGAGAACATGCACGAGGTGGCTGTGCCGACGCGCGTCACCAGCAACTGGGAACGCCCGCCGCACGTACCGGCCGATGCGCCGCAGTTCGTACGCGAGGTGACCGCGATGATGCTGGAGGGCCGCGGCGACGACATCCCCGTCAGTGCCCTGCCGGTGGATGGCACCTGGCCTTCGGGCACGGCGGTCTGGGAAAAGCGCAACGTCTCCGAGACCGTCGCGACGTGGAACTCCGAACTTTGCATCCAGTGCGGCCAGTGCAGCTTCGTCTGTCCGCACGGCGTGATCCAGGCGCGCTATTTCGACGCGGCAAAGCTCGGCGGTGCACCACCGACCTTCAAATCCGAACCGATCAACACGCGCGGCTTCCCTGACGTGCGCTTCGCCTTGCAGTTCTCGGTCGAGGATTGCACCGGTTGCATGCTGTGCGTCGAAGCATGCCCCGCGGAGAGCCCGACGGTGGCCGGCAGCAAGGAGCCCCCGATCAAGGCGATCGTCATGCGCGACAAGCTGCCGCTGGTCGAGCCGGAGCGCGACAATCTGCGCTTCTTCGACACGCTGCCGGTGAACGACCGTGCCCGCGTCGATTTCGCCAACGTGCGCGGCGTGCAGTTCCTGGAGCCCTTGTTCCAGTTCTCCGGCGCCTGCGGCGGCTGCGGCGAAACGCCGTACCTGAAGCTGCTGTCGCAATTGTTCGGCGACCGCGCGCAGATTGCGAATGCCACGGGGTGTTCTTCGATCTATGGCGGCAACCTGCCGGTCACGCCGTGGTCCACCAATCGCGAGGGCCGCGGCCCCGCATGGTCGAACTCCTTGTTCGAGGACAACGCCGAATTCGGCCTTGGTTTCCGTCTGGCGGCCGACCAGCACGTGGAGCTGGCACGCAACCTGTTGCGCGGGCTCGCGCCGCGGGTCGGCGAGGAATTGGCGACGTTGATCCTGGACGCCAGACAGGTGCTGGAATCGGACGTCCGCGCGCAACGGGCACGCGTCGATGTCCTGACGAAGCGGCTGCGCACGCTCGGCGATGTGCCGGGCGCGAAGGACCTGCTGTCGGTCGTCGATCATTTGGTCCGCCGCAGCGTATGGATCGTTGGCGGTGACGGCTGGGCGTACGACATCGGCTATGGCGGGCTGGACCACGTGCTGGCCAGCGCGCGCGACGTGAACGTGCTGGTGCTGGACACGGAAGTCTATTCCAACACGGGGGGGCAAGCGTCGAAGGCGACGCCGCTCGGTGCGGTGGCGAAGTTCGCCGCGGCGGGTAAGCGCGTGGCGCGCAAGGACCTGGCGTTGCAGGCGATCGCCTACGGCAACGTGTATGTCGCGCAGGTGGCGATGGGCGCCAATCCGCAGCAGACCTTGCAGGCGTTCCGCGAGGCCGAGGCATATCCGGGACCGTCGCTGATCCTGGCTTACTCGCACTGCATCGCGCACGGCATCGACATGCAGTTCGGCATGAAGCAGCAGGACCTCGCGGTCGCCTCCGGTTACTGGCCGCTGTTCCGCTACAACCCGCGCATGCGGGAGATCGCCGAGAACCCGTTCGTGCTGGACAGCCCGCGGCCGACGGTGGCGTTCCGCGATTATGCCTACAACGAAATCCGCTATCGTTCATTGGCGCAGACGCGACCGGCGGAAGCGAAAATGTTGCTGGCGTCGGCAGAGGCGGCAATCCTGGAGAAGTATCGGGCCTACGAGGAGATGGCCGGCTGGTCTGCAGCGCGCTTCCATCCGGCGGCGCTGGAACGGCCAGAGCAAGCCGGTCTGGATTATCCGACCGTGCCGCACCCGGAGTGGGAGCATATCGGGGTGCGAGGGTAAAACCGCGCACGCCTCGGAGCGAAGCGGCGGATGCGAATCGGCCGGCGATGGCATCGCCGACGCGCCTTCGCTATGTTTCCGCCATGCCGGACGATTGCCCGTTCGCCCTCGACCAGGTGCTGCGCGACGAGTGCCCTGCGCTGGAAGAACACCTTCGGGTTGCCTCGCCGAATCCGGGCGACTGAACGCAGGCCCGTGCCGTCAGGACACGGTCTCCACGATCTCCGCCTGGTTCGTCCCGGCTTGCAGGAAGCCTCGGATACTCCGGATCGCCTGGCGCAGCCGGTGCGTGTTCTCCACCAGCGCGATGCGCACGTACCCCTCGCCATGCTCGCCAAAGCCCAGCCCCGGCGACACCGCAACTTTCGCCCGCGCCAGCAGCAGCTTGGAGAACTCGACGCTGCCCAGCGACGCGAACCGCGGCGGTACCGGCGCCCAGGCGAACATCGAGCCTTCCGGCGACGGCACGTCCCAGCCCGCAGATGCCAGGCCCTTGATCAGCACATCGCGGCGCTCCTTATACAGCGCGCGAATCTGGTCCACGCAGTCCTGCGGCCCGCTCAGTGCCGCCGCCGCCGCCACCTGGATCGGCGTGAACGCGCCGTAGTCGAGATACGATTTCATCCGCGTCAGCGCGTTGATCAGCCGCGGATTGCCGGCGGCGAAACCCATCCGCCAGCCGGGCATGGAATACGTCTTCGACAGCGAGGTGAACTCCACCGCGATGTCCTTCGCCCCCGGCACTTGCAGAATGGACGGCGGCACGTTGTCGCCGAAGTAGATCTCGGCATAGGCGAGGTCCGACATGACCCAGATTTCATGGCGCCGGGCGAACGCGACGATTTCCCGGTAGAAATCCAGATCCGCCAGATACGCGGTCGGGTTCGACGGGAAGTTGACGATCAGCGCGGTCGGCTTCGGCACCGAATGGCGCACCGCGCGATCCAGTGCCCGCAGCATCTCCTCATCCGGTGCCGCAGGAACCGAACGCACCGCGGCACCCGCAATGATGAAGCCGAACTGGTGGATCGGGTATGACGGATTGGGCACGAGGATCGTGTCGCCCGGCGAGGTGATGGCCGACGCGAGGTTCGCCAGCCCCTCCTTCGAGCCGAGCGTGGCGATCACCTCGGTCTCCGGGTCCAGCCCCACGTCGAACCGCCGCGCGTAGTAGCCGGCCAGGGCGCGGCGCAGCCCCGGAATACCCTTGCTGACCGAATACCGATGCGTGCGCGGATCCTGCACCGCCTCCACCAGCTTGGCGACGATGTGCGGCGGCGTCGGACTGTCCGGATTGCCCATGCCGAGGTCGATGATGTCCTCACCGGCGGTGCGCGCCTTGGCCTTGGCGGTGTTGACCTCCGCAAAGACATACGGCGGCAGGCGGCGGATGCGGTGGAACTCACCGGACGAATCGGTGGACATGGGACGGCCCTTCAACAACCGTGGTTACTGTATCAGACGCGCATCCAAACCGCGACCGGCCGCCTCGGCGCCGACGCGCACGTCCGCGGTCGGCACGCCGTCGGATGCCAGCGCCTTCGCCGCGGCTTGCGCGCGTGCCAGGCCAAGGTTCAGGCCGGTGACCTGCGCCGCTGGATCATCCGAACCGACGTCGCCGTGTCCGGTCACCGCAATCACGCCATTGCCACGCGTGGCCGCCAGCTCCTTCAACAGGTCGTTGGCCCCTGGCGGCAGGTCCGACGAACCCGCAACGAACTCGATCGTGATTGCCCCCGGCTGCGGCATAGCGGATGCGGGAGGGGTGGCGGATGCAACCTTGACTGGTGGCGCGCCTGGTACGCTGGGCGGTGGCGGTGGTGTTGCCGGCACCTGAGGCACTGGGCCCGCCGCGACGGTCGGAGGCGCAGGCGGTGCCCCCGTACCCGTGGTGCCGGGGGGTGGCACGGCGGGCGCCGCCCCGGCCAATGCCGGCAGCGGGGCGCTCTGCACCGGCCCGCGCGGCGCAGGCAGCGGCTTCGGTGCAGGTCCTGCTGGCGCCGGCGACGGGGGCGGGCCGGAAGCAGCGGCCAAAGACGCGCTGGCGGGGGTGGATCCGGCCGCGACGGGGGCGCCCGGCGGTGGGGGAGGCGGCATCGTGCCGGTACCAAACAACGACGGGGACGCCTGGGGCGACGACGGATCGGCGATCGGCGCCGCGGCGGCCATGTATTCGGCATGGGCTCGGTCGGCGACCAGGCCCTGGGTGATCTTCTCCAGCTCCGCCTGGTCCGGCACCGCCGGCTTCGCGGGAACCGTCGCAAGGTTCGGATAGGGCGCGTTGGAACCGGGCGGCGGGGGCCGCTGCTGGGCGATTTCCCCGCCCTCCAGGTGGTGATACCAGTTCACCGGGTTAAGCGACGAGGAAGAATACGACGAGCACCCCGCCAGCAATAGCGGCACTGCCATGCAGAATGCCGCGCGGACGGCTGCTTGAACCGTGCTGCCGCCGCCAGTAGGTTGCGCCCCCCTTCCGCCGATCACCATATTCCGCTCTCGCCCACGCTGTTGCCGCCTCTCTAGCCGCTGGCGATGCCGACGCAAAGGATGCCTTGATGTCCGACGCAAGCCGTTCCGGGACCACGACCGGAAAATCCAGTGCGGAAGCCGCTGAACCGGGCCAGTTCAAGCTGCCCGACCCGGCGGTGCTCGGGCGTTCGATGGCCGATATTGCCGAGCGGTCGCAGCGACTCGTCGGCGACTGGCTGAAACGGCAGGGCCAGGAGACGCGGGAGGTCGATCCGCTGAACATCGGCAGCGCGTTCATGGAAATGACCGCGAAGCTGATGGCCAATCCGGCGGCCATCATGAAGGCGCAGATCGGCTTCTGGCAGGACTACATGACGCTCTGGCAGAACACGACGCGGCGCATGATGGGCATGCCGGCCGAGACGGTGATCGACACGCCATCCTCCGACCGTCGCTTCAAGGACGATGCCTGGAAAGAGAATGAGGTCTTCGACTTCATCAAGCAGTCCTATCTGCTGTCGGCGCGTTTCGTGCAGGACGTGGTGACGCATGTCGATGGGTTGGACGCCAAGACGGCGCAGAAGGTCGATTTCTATTCCCGGCAATTCTGCGACGCGATGAGCCCGTCCAACTTCCTGCTGACCAATCCGGAAGTGCTGCGCAAGACCGCCGAGACCGGCGGCGAGAACCTGCTGAAGGGGCTGAACAACCTGCTGGCGGATCTTGAGCGCGGCAAGGGCAAATTGCGCATCAAGATGACCGACATGGATGCCTTCCGTGTCGGCGACAACATCGGCGTGTCGCCGGGCAAGGTGGTTTACCAGAACGACCTGATGCAGTTGATTCAGTATTCGCCATCGACCGAGACCGTGCTGAAGCGGCCGCTGCTGATCGGGCCGCCCTGGATCAACAAGTTTTATATTCTCGATCTGCGGCCGCGGAACAGTTTTGTGCGGTGGGCGGTGTCGCAGGGTCATACGGTGTTCGTGATTTCATGGGTGAACCCTGACGAGAAGCTCGCGGAAAAGGGCTTCGACGATTACATGCACGAGGGTTATCTCGCGGCGCTGGACGCGATCGAGCAAGCGACCGGCGAGCGGGAAATCAACGCGATCGGCTATTGCCTGGGCGGCACGCTGCTGGCGTCCACGCTCGCCTACATGGCGGCGAAGGGCGACGACCGCATCAAATCGGCGACGTTCTTTGTGACGATGATGGATTTCCAGGACGCCGGCGAGCTCGGCGTGTTCATCGATGAAGAACAGCTCACGTCGCTGGAAGACAAGATGAACCAGCGCGGCTATCTCGAAGGCAGCGAGATGGCGACGACGTTCAACATGCTGCGCGCCAACGATCTGATCTGGTCCTTCGTGGTCAACAACTACCTGCTGGGCAACGATCCGTTTCCATTCGATCTGCTGTACTGGAACGCGGATTCCACGCGCATGCCGGCGCGCATGCACAGCTTCTATCTGCGCAAGATGTACCAGGAGAATCTGCTGGCGAAGCCGGGTGGGATCGTGCTGTCTGGCGTGCCGATCGACCTGCGCAAGATCAGGATTCCCACGTATTTCCTGTCCACGCGTGAGGACCATATCGCGCCGTGGAAGTCGACCTATCGCGGCACCCAATTGCTGGGTGGCAAAAAGCGTTTCGTGCTGGCCGCATCGGGTCACATCGCCGGCGTGGTCAACCCGCCGGAGGGCGGCAAGTACAGCCATTGGATCAACGAACAGCTTCCGCCCGATCCGGAAGCGTGGTTCCACGGCGCGACGGAAATGGCCGGATCGTGGTGGCCGGACTGGCATCGCTGGGTCAGCGCGCACGCCAAGACGCAGGTCCCGGCGCGCGTGCCGGGCGCAGGAAAGTTGCAACCGATCGAGGATGCGCCAGGGGCTTATGTGAAGCTGCGGATCACCTGACATCGGCGGCAAGCCGGGGACCGCGGGACTCCACAATAGGTAACAGCCTGGTTTCGATACGCGGCGCTATACCGGGTAACTGGTCTTTTTAATCGTTCAAAAATGCGTATGTATGTGTTAGTGTGAAAACCTAACCGCGCAAGTCCTCTGTTCCATGCGCTACCTCGATTGGCGCCTTCTGCCGTTCTCCGGCACGGTCAATGCCGCAAGCGCTTACCATGGAGCCTGGCAGCCAGGCTTGGTGGTGCTGTCGGTTGCCATTGCAATCCTTGCATCGTGTGTCGCGCTTTCTACTTCCGGTCGTATTGTCGCCGCCAATACGCGTTATGCGCGGCTGGCATGGTCCGCAGCCGGCGCCATCAGCATGGGTGGCGGCATCTGGTCGATGCACTTCATCGGCATGCTCGCCTTCTCTTTGCCCTGCGGCGTGTCCTACGATCCGCTGGGAACCATCCTGTCGATCATTCCGGGCGTACTCGCGAGCGGCGTCGCGCTGGCCACCATCAGCCGACCGGTCGAGCCAGGGCTCGCGCGGCTCTCGGTCAGCGCCGTGCTGATGGGCGGCGGCATCGGCGCCATGCACTATGCGGGCATGGCTGCAATGCGGCCCGATGCGCTGCTGCTCTACGATCCGACGCTGGTCGCGCTGTCGGTGATCGTCGCCATTCTGCTTGCCTACGTCTCCCTGACCATCCGCTTCCGGCTGTACGGGACCGGCTCGCCACGCCCGCTGCAGCTTTTGATAGCGGGCGCGGTGATGGGCTGCGCGGTGTCCGGCATGCACTACATGGCGATGGAGGCGTCGGTGTTCTCCCCGCTCGCCGGCTTGCCGTACCGCAGTCTGGCATTGCCCCGCATGGTGCTGGCGCTGGCCATCGTCACGGTCATGAGCGTGATCGCCCTCATCATGCTGGTGGCGATCTTTGTCGCACGCCAGGCTGCCCTGACGCGGACGCTGCGTGCCGAGATCGCCCGCCGACAGGAACTCGAACGCGGCGCCGAGACGGCGCGTGCCCGCATCCAGGCGATCCTCGACGGTGTCGCCGACGGCATCGCCACGATCGATTGCGACGGTGCCATCCGCCAGTGGAGCTCCGGCGCGCAGCGCTTGTTCGGCTACACGGCGGAGGAGGTGCTGGGCGAGGACATCACGATGCTGATGCCGGAGCCGCATCGTACCCGGCATCATCGCTACATCGGCGCCTTTCTGGCCACGCATGATCCGAAGATCATCGGTATCGGCCGCGAGCTGTCCGCCATTCGTAAGGACGGCAGCGAATTCCCGATCGACCTGACGGTAAACCAGGTGCAAACCGACGAGGGCATCCTGTTCACCGGCGTGCTGCGCGACATCACCGAACGCAAGCGCTCGGAAGCCGCGCTGATCCAGGCACGGCAGCAGGCCGAGGCCGCCAACGTCGCCAAGTCGCAGTTCCTCGCGACCATGAGCCACGAAATCCGCACGCCGATGAACGGCGTCATCGGCATGGCGAACCTGCTGGCTGCGACACAGCTTTCCGAACGCCAGCGCCGCCTGGTCAGCAACCTGTCGCGTTCCGGCCAGGCGCTGCTCGGGATCATCAACGACATCCTGGATTTCTCGCGCATCGAAGCCGGCCGCCTGGAGTTGTTCGAAACCGACTTCGATCCCAGCGACGTCCTCGCGGACGTCACCAACCTGTTCTGCGAGCGCTGCACTGCCAAGGGTCTCGAGCTCGTCTGCTTCGTATCGGAGGACGTGCCGACACGGCTGCGCGGCGATCCCGTGCGGCTGCGCCAGGTCCTGATCAACCTCGTCGGCAATGCGATCAAGTTCACCGAACGCGGCGAGGTCCTGGTGGAGGCAACGGTCGTCGCCCCGGGCGATGGCGACATGCTGCTATCGTTCGCCGTCGAGGACACCGGCATCGGCATCGAAGCGGCCAAGCGCGACAGCGTGTTCGAATCGTTCCAGCAGGCGGACAATTCGATGACCCGCTCGCGCGGCGGCTCGGGGCTTGGCCTCGCGATTTGCCGCCAGCTTATTGAGCTGATGGGCGGGACGATCGGCGTCGAAAGCGAGCTCGGCCGCGGCTCGCGCTTTCACTTCACCGTTCGGTGCAAACTGGCTGCGACGCATCCGGCGGAACCGCGCCGAATCGAACGGCCGCTGCGCGTTCTGCTGGTCGATACCAATGCGGTGAGCGCGCACGTGATGTCGCTGTATCTCGCAAGCTGGAAGGTGGACGCCACGCTCGCCTCCGATGCCATCGAGGCAGAGCAAGCCGCGACGCGTCTGGCGGAGAAGGGCGAGCATTTCGACGTGGCCATCGTCGATGCGAAAGGATTGCGTTCGGCGGGCATAGAACTCGCGCACCGGCTGCACACGGACAAGCGAACCAGGATCATCCTGCTGATCGGCATGGACAGTGCACTCAGCGATGCGACACTCGATGCGGTCGGCGCCGTCGCGATGCTGACCAAGCCGGCACGTCCGTCGGAGTTGTTCGACGCGCTGGCGTTCATCGCATCGGACTCGTACGACGCCGGTGTCGCCGGCTTCGCAATGCGCAGCAGCGCGCTGACGGAGCGGCCGCAGTTCGAAGCCCGTATCCTGGTCGCCGAGGATAACCCGGTGAACCAGGACGTCATCACCGGCTTGCTGGAAGCAATGGGGTGCCATGTGGTGACGGCACCCAACGGACGCTCGGCGGTGCAGCGCCATGCGCAGGAGAAGTTCGACCTTATCCTGATGGATTGCGAAATGCCGCTGCTGGATGGCTTTCAGGCCACCGGCCGCATCCGCGCTCTGGAGCAAATGGGAGCGAGCGAAGAACAGGGAGCGCAGCGGCGGACACCTATTGTTGCTCTGACGGCACATGCGCTGTCGGACGTGCGCGCGCGTTGTCTGGAAGCCGGGATGGACGATTTCCTGGTGAAGCCGTTCGATGAAGAGCAGGTGACGGCGGCGCTGCGTCGGTGGATCGGTGCCTTGGAGCGGGCACCCAAGCCGCGCAAGCCGGTCGCGGCGAGCCGTGGTCCGGCGATCGACAGCGACGCCATCCAGAAGATTCGCGCTATGGACCGGCACGGCGACGACGCGCTGCTGAAGCGCGTCGTGTCGCAATTCCTTGCTGCCGCGCCGACATTGGTGGCGACCATGCACGCGAAATTTGCCGCGGGCGACGGCGAGGCCTTGTGGCGCGCGGCGCATAGCCTGAAATCCAGCGCGGCGGCGCTGGGCGCGCGTGGCTTGTCGCAGTACTGTGCCGACATCGAAACATTGACCCGCGAGACCGGCCCGGAGGCGGTCAAGGGCTTGCTCAATTCGCTCGATGCCGAGCTCGCCGCGGCGATTGACGGCTTGCAACAAGCTGCCGGCGTCGCTTCATGAACCTGGTTCCCAACAACGCGCCGATCCTGATCGCGGACGATGACCCGATCATCCGCTCGCTGATGCGTGCGACGCTGGAAGGCGGCGGCTTCAGCGTGATCGAAGCGACGACCGGCGAGGAAGCGGTCCAGATCTGCAGCACGCAGGTGCCCAGCCTGATCATCGTCGATGTCGTCATGCCCGGCACCGATGGTTTCGCGGTCTGCGCCGAGCTGCGACGCCAGCCGGAGACGGCGTTCATACCGATCGTTATTGCCACCGGCCTCGATGACGTCGAGTCGATCATGCAGGCCTATCGCGCCGGCGCCACCGACTTCATCGGCAAGCCGATCAACTGGGGTCTGCTCAATCACCGCGTCCGCTACATCCTGCGTGCGGCTCATGCCTTTGACGAGCTGCGCCGCAGCCAGGATCGGCTGATGGCCGCGCTGGATGCGGCAGAGTCGGCAAGCCGGGCAAAGTTTGACTTCCTCGCCATCGTCAGCCACGAGCTGCGCACGCCGCTGAACGCCATCATCGGTTTCTCCACGATGATGCGCGACAGAGGGCTGGGACCACTCGACGCAAAATACGTCGACTTCGCCCGGCTGATCGCGGAAAGCGGCGGCCACTTGCTCGCGGTCATCAACAACATCCTCGATCTCGCCAGCGCGGAATCGCATCAGCTTCCGCTGACGGAGGAGGATATCGATATCGCCGGTGCCGCGCAGTTCAGCGTCAGCATGGTGCGTGAAATGGCACAGAGCGCCGATGTTGCCTGGCACGTGGAGGTAGCGGACGGGCTGCCGCGTTTCACCGGGGATTCCGCCAAGCTGTCGCAGGTGCTGATCAACCTGCTGTCGAATGCTGTGAAGTTCACGCCGGCCGGCGGCGAGGTGCGGCTGGCGGCGTTCCGCGATGGCGATGGCGACCTGATCTTCCGCGTCGCGGACACCGGCATTGGCATGGCGGCCGAAATGCTGCCGATCGCCCTGGCGCCGTTCGGTCAAATCGACAGCGGCCTGGCACGGCAGTACGACGGAGTCGGACTCGGCCTGCCCCTTACGAAGCGACTGATCGAGCTGCATGGCGGCACGATGGAGATCGCCAGCGAGCTGGGGCAGGGCACCACGGTAACGGCTCGGTTTTCCGGATCGCGGTTCCGCTGAGGCGGTCAGCAGGCTTGCGGCGCATTTTTCCACTAGGACTCGACAGACTTTCGCACGATAGTATTGTCCCAATGCGGCAATACGCCGCTCCGGGGACGAGCCAGGAACCGAAATGGCGAATCTGCTTTGGCTGCAAGGCGGCGCATGCTCTGGGAACACGATGTCGTTCCTCAACGCCGAGGAGCCGAGCGTCTGCGATCTCGTCACCGACTTCGGCATCAATATCCTCTGGCATCCGTCACTTGGCATGGAGCTCGGCGATCGGCTGCAGACGCTGTTGCGCTCGCTCGCATCCGGCGAAACGCCGCTGGACATCCTGGTGTTCGAAGGCACCGTGGTGCAGGCGCCGGACGGTACCGGAGAATGGAACCGCTTTGCCGGCCGCACGATGAAGGACTGGCTGGTCGATCTTTCAGCCGTTGCCAACCATGTCGTCGCGATCGGCGACTGCGCATGCTGGGGCGGCATTCCCGCGACGTCGCCGAACCCGAGCGAAAGCACCGGCCTGCAATTCCTCAAGCGCAAGCATGGTGGATTCCTTGGCACCGACTTCCGTTCGAAGGCCGGCCTCCCGGTGATCAACATTCCTGGCTGCCCGGCACATCCGGACTGGATCACCCAGGTCGTCGTCGCCGTCGCCACCGGCCGCGCGGGCGACATTTCGCTGGACGACCTGCAACGGCCGCGCACGTTCTTTTCCAGTTTCACGCAGACCGGCTGCACGCGGAACATGCACTTCTCCTATCGTGTCTCCGCCACCGAATTCGGTCAGCGCAAAGGCTGTCTGTTCTTTGATCTCGGTTGCCGCGGGCCGATGACGCATTCGCCGTGCAACCGCATCCTGTGGAATCGCCAATCGTCGAAGACGCGGGCCGGCATGCCGTGCCTTGGCTGCACCGAGCCGGAGTTTCCGCACAACGACCTGGCACCGGGCACCGTGTTCCGCACGCAGACCGTGATGGGCCTGCCGAAGGCACTGCCGAGCGGCATCGACAAGATCGGCTACATCAAGCTGATGACCGCCGCGAAGGCGGCGTCGCCGCGCTGGGCCGAAGACGACATCTTCGTTCCCTGATCCGCCATGAGCGCTGTGCGCACCATCGATATTTCGCCGGTCGGCCGCGTCGAGGGCGACCTGGACGTTCGCGTCGATGTGGAAGACGGCGTCGTGGTCGATGCCTGGACGCAGGCGTCGTTGTTCCGCGGCTTCGAGGTCATCCTGCGCGGCAAGGATGCGCAGGCCGGACTTGTGGTGACGCCGCGCGCCTGCGGGATTTGCGGGGCGTCGCACCTGACCTGCGCGGCGTGGGCGCTCGACACGGCGTGGCAAACCGAAGTGCCGCGCAACGCGATCCTGGCACGCAATCTGGGTCAGATCGTCGAAAGCCTGCAAAGCATCGCGCGGCATAACTATGCGTTGTTCCTGATCGACTACACCAACAAGAAATATGCGAAGTCGAAATTCTACGACGAGGCGGTGGCGCGCTGGGCACCGTTCTCCGGCCGGCATTACGAAATCGGACTGACGATCTCTGGCCGTCCCGTAGAAATCTATGCGCTGATGGGCGGGCAGTGGCCGCATTCCAGCTTCATGGTGCCCGGCGGCGTGATGTGCGCGCCGACGCTGACCGATGTGACGCGCGCATGGTCGATCCTGGAGAATTTCCGGCGCCACTGGATCGAGCCGGTGTGGCTCGGATGTTCGATCGAGCGCTACGAGGAAGTCCAATCGTATGGCGGCTTCCTCGCCTGGCTGGATGAAAAGCCAGAACATGCCGCGTCCGATCTGGGAATGTACTGGCAGATGAGCCGCGACGCGGGCCTTGATGCATACGGCCGCGGCTGCGGCAAATACATGTCCTGGGGCTACCTGCCGCACGAGGAGAGGTATAACCGCCCGACCATCGACACACGCCAGGCCTGCGTGATCCATTCCGGTGGAATTTACGACGGTATCGCCGACAACTTCACCCCGATCGACCAGGCCGCGACGCGCGAGGACGTCACGCACGCGTGGTATGATGAGGCGGGTGCCGTGCACCCGTTCGATCGCGTCACCACGCCGGTGCGGAAGAACGACGCGGATTTTGCAGGGCGTTATTCCTGGTCAACCGCGGTGCGTCATGCGGAAATGGGGCGTCTCGAAGCCGGCCCTCTGGCGCGTCAGCTTATCGCCGGGGCCTGGCATGGCGAGTCCTGGCAGCACCATGATCCGCTGGTCCTCGACATGTACCGCAATCTCGGCGGCGCCAGCGTCATGCTGCGGCATTTTGCCCGCATGCACGATCTGATCGGCCTGTATCGTGAAGCCGAGCGTTGCCTGCGTGCTTTCCGGCTGGATGAGCCTTGGTACATCAAGCCGGCAGAACGCGACGGCCGCGGTTGGGGCGCGACGGAGGCCGTGCGCGGCGCGCTGTGCCACTGGATCGATGTAGAGGGCGGCAAGATCAAGAACTACCAGATCATTGCTCCTACGACCTGGAATATCGGGCCGCGCGACGCCGATGGCGCGCGCGGCCCGATGGAACAGGCGCTGATTGGCACGCCGGTCGTTGATGCGCATGATCCGGTCGAGGTCGGGCATGTCTGCCGCTCGTATGATTCCTGCCTCGTGTGTACCGTGCACGCGCATGATTCGCGGACCGGCGCGGAACTGGCGCGGTTCAGCACGGCGTAGGGGGACGAGCATGGACGGCGGCGACAACCCTGAACAACGGCGCCTGATCGCGGACATGCTGGCGTCCGGTCTCGTCACCCAGGTCGAGCCGTTTCCGGAGACGGAAAAGGAATTCGGGGAGGTCCTGGCTGAGCTCCGCGCGCTGCCGCCCAACGATCTTGCAGGCAAGCTGGTGGTCAGCGGGTTCCTCGATCGGCCATGGGGGCCGGACAAGCTGCGCTGCATGGAGTGCATCTATTTCCTGGTGAACCGCAAATGGTGCGACCTGCCGGAGCTGATGGTGCCGGTCGAGCCGGACTGGTACTGCCGGCTGTGGCGCATGTGACCGTGCAATGATCGCAGTGATCGGCTGCGGCAATCCCAATCGCAGCGACGATGGCGTTGCTGCCGAGGTACTGCGCCTGCTGGCATCGTCCGCCGCGGTGGTCAGTGATGAGGCGTCCCCCCTCCCCTTGAGGGAGGGGGACAGGGGGAGGGGTGCGTACAGCCGACGGATCGCGGATGTACGCACCCGAATGGGCGATGTGGGCAAATGCACCCGGGGTGCGTACAGCCGACGGATCGCGGATGTACGCACCCCTCTCCCTATCCCCCTCCCTCAAGGGGAGGGGGGACGCTCAGCTTCGTTCGCCGCTGCTTCAACTCATAACGATATAGACGGGGTGAAACTGCTCGATGCGGGTACCGACGGGATGGCGGTCATGTTCGCTGCCCGCGGTTGCCGCAGTCTGATCGTCGTGGACGCCTGCCGCTCGGGCTCGCAGCCCGGGTCTATCTTCGAAGTCCCGGGCCACGAACTGGAACAACGGAAGGCGCCATCCATGACGCTGCACGATTTCAGGTGGGATCATGCGTTGTTCGCGGGTCGCCGGATATTCGGCGATGAGTTCCCCGATGACGTGACGGTGCTGCTGATCGAAGCCGCCAGCATCGCATTGGGAACCGAGCTGACCGCGCCCGTTGCGATTGCGGCGCGCAAGGTCGCCGCACGCATCGAGGCCCTGGTGCGAGCCCGCATCGCACACGCAAAAGGAGCAGCGGTTGCTGGCTGATCCGCTCGAGGATCGTGTGCGTGCCGCACTGGACGCGGCGGATGATGTAACCGCGTCCGCATCGGACCGCGCGGACATGCTGGTGGAAATTGCCATGGATCTGCAGCGGCGTCCGCGCACGCCCGCTTACCTGGCCGCCGCGGTTGCGCTGTACGACCGCGCGCTGGCGCTGTGTCCCGACGATCAAATGCTGACACGCGCTCGGATCACCGCGCGCAAGGGCACGGCGTTGCAGGCAATCCCCGAGGAGGGGACGGAATCGCTGCAACAGGCGCGGTCGGCGTACGACGAAGCGCTGCCGGTGCTGATCCGGTCCGGCCGGGCGGAAGAACGTGCCGAGGCGGAGATGAACCTAGGTATCGTGCTGCAATCGCTGGCCGCCGTCGGCCGCGCCCGCATCGGCGACGCCATCGCAGCGTATCAGCGCGCCCTGACCGTGTTTCACGGCCGGCGTTATCCGGTCGAGTACGCGCTGCTGCAAAGCAACCTCGCGACCGCGTTCCTCTCGGTTCCCGCCACCGACAGCAGCGGGAAGATCCGCGAGGCGCTGGCAGTGCAGGCGTTTGAGGACGCGCTGAAGGTGCTGAATCCCGCACGTCATCCCAACGAATACGCGATGGTGCAGAACAATCTCGGCAATGCGTTGCAATACGCATCCTCGACCCATGTCGTCGAAAACAACATCCGTGCACTGGCCGCCTACGACGAGGCGTTGAAGATCCGCACGCGCGAGGCGGTGCCGCTGGAATACGCCAACACGATTGCCAACAAGGCGAATTGCCTGCGTAACCTGCCTGACGACCCTTCGCAGCCGGAGCTTGGCAATCGGGCCAATCTTGGTGCCGCCAGAGCGTTGTGCGCCGAGGCACGCGCCATCTTCGCGGCGCATCGTGAGGCCGGCCGTGCACGCATCATGGCCGACGCGGTGGACGAGATCGAGCGAGAGATCCTGTCGCTCGATGCGTGATCGCCAGTCACACTCAGTCCTGGCATCGCCAGCCACACTCTGTCATGGCATCGCCAGTCACACTCTGTCATGGCATGGCCAGCCACACTCTGTCATGGCATCGCCAGCCACACTCTGTCATTGCGAGGCCGCTTGGCCGAAGCAATCTCCCTCGGGAGATTGCTTCGGCCAAGC
>DASXFW010000083.1:0-3529 GCA_036489395.1 Acetobacteraceae bacterium
ATCCGCCGGCCGGCGGATGTACGCATCCCTCCCCCTAACCCCCTCCCTCAAGGGGAGGGGGGACGGCCGGCCGCGCCGTACCTACTGATTGCCCCCCATCCGCGCCGACCCGGGCTGCCCCGGCAGCTTCAACTTCTTCCCGGTATCGACAACGTTCGTGCCGGTCACCTTCAGAATCGAAAAATCCTTGTCGAGGTAATTACCGACATAAATATACCGCCCATCCGGCGTGAACGCCGCCGGCTCGGTCAGCCGGCCGACTTCGATCGTCTTGATCGGCGTAACCTTCATCCCCTGAATCTTCAGCACCGTCACCGCGCTGCTCTTATGGTGATACCACGCGTTCGGCATGTTCGAACCGTTCACGCTGACCACGATCGCCAGATCGCCCTTCGGGCTCATCGCCAGTCCCTCCGGCGCATCGCCCACACCGACATGGTCGATCACGTGCGGATGCGGCCCACGCAGATCGATGACCGTGACGGCGTCGTTGTTGCCGTCCGACGATCCCAGATGGCCGTTGTCCGCCACGATCGCCATTTGCGAGTTCGGCGTGATGACCACGTTGTACGGAAACAGGTAGGTCGGAAAGGTGATCTTGCTGTCGGTGACCTTGTCGCCGTCGATGTCCAGCATGGCCACCTGATTTTCCGGCGATTCCACCACCAGCGCGTGCTTCCCGTCCGGCGTGAACTCCACGGTGGAGATGCCCTTGGTCAACTGGATGGACCCGGCGGGCGTCACGTTCATGCCGTCGATCTTCAGAATGCTCAGCGAACCGTCGGCGCGATTGCAGACCAGCGCGATGTCGCCTTTCGGACTGAACGACAGGCCGGACGGCTGCTTGCCCAGCGTCAGCGTCTGCACCAGCTTCGGCGGGTTCGACTTCATGTCGATGACCCACAGCTTGTCGGTCGGTACCATCTTGTTGGCGCCGTTGTCCTGCACCACGGTCATCGAATCCGCGGCCAGCGCCATGCTGCCGTTCGGCGAGATCGCCAGGTTGGTCGGCGGGCCGACGATGGAGTTCTCCAGCGCCAGCGAGGCGACAATCTTCGGCGCCTCGGGCTTCGCCAGATCGACGATCAGCACGGCATCGTTGCCGGTTGGGTTGACGACGGGCTTGTTCTGCGCGTCCATGCCCACCTTCGCGTCGTCGCCGACGATCATGAACGGTGCAGCGTGAGCGGTCGTCATGGCGAGTGTGGCGGTCAACGCGAACGCAACAGCCGCGCCATGCTTCAGAGGCGATAACGGCATCGGTTCCCTCCCTGGGATGTTTTTATGCCGGCGCGAGTTTGCGCAGGAACCGCGGGCACCGCAAGCAGGCCGTCGCTCCGTCAACCGCTCGCCCGTGCGACCGGCCGGCTTGTCCCCAGCGGGCGTGTGACGCGGCGGACGGACAAGGCGATGAACTCCTCCAGCGCACGCACGGGTGCCAAATCGGCGAATACACGCGACCGGCGCAGGTGCAGCGCGGCGGCGAACGCTGCCCGCCGGCTGCTGTCCGCCAGCCGCACCGCATGCTCTATGTACGCATCGACATCCGGTGCGATGCAATCCTGCAGTCCCATGCAGGACAGGATCGCCGCGCTGTGGCGGCCTCGCATCAGCGCTGTCGGTGTCGTCACAACCGGCAGGCCGCAGGCCACTGCCTCCAGCGTCGAGTTGCAGCCCGACCAGCCGATGCTGTCGAGGTACACGTCGCCCGCGCGCAGCAGCGGCGCAAACGCCTCATGCGCAACGCGCGGCACGAAGCTGCAGTGCCTGGCCCAGTCCAGTCCGGCGCCGGCGAACGCGCGCTGCAGCCGTGACTGGAACACCGCGTCGCCGCTGCCGTGGTTTGCGGCAATGAACAGGAATTGCGCGGCTGGCACGCGCGCGGCGATGCGCGGCCAGACGTTGTCGAAGCGCGGCAGGTATTTGTACAAGGATTGGCAACAGAGATACACGACCGCATCCTCGCGCAGCCCAAGCGCGGTACGCTCCGCGCGCGTGCCATCGAACGGCGGCGCGGTGTAGCAGATGCCGAGATTGGGCAACCGCACCAGGCGCTCGGTGTAGTGCGCATCGCCGTCCGGCGGTTCCATCGCCTCCGCCGAGAGGTAGTAGTCCACGGTCGGCAGGCCCGACGTGACCGGATGTCCCCAGGTCGTGCACTGCACCGGCGCCAGCCGCAGCGATGCCAACCGTACCGCCGTCTGCTCCATTCCTATATCGAAATAAATCAGCGCGTGCGGGGCATCGGCGAGGATGCGTGCGCGCCAGGCAGCGGCATCCGCGACGCCGCGTACGAAGCGGTCGCAGCACGCGGCCAGCCGAACGCTGGTCGCATCCGCCGCATCGCTGAACTGATAGCCGAACACTTCGAAGCGCGTACGGTCGAGGTGCTCCAACCACCCGCCATGCGTCTTCGACACCGAATGCAAATGCAGATGCGCGGACGCGATACCGACGCGGATCCGTTCGCCCTGGCGCGGCGGGGCGGGCATCGCGGCAGGGCCAAACCGTGCCGCCGCCAGACGTGCGATCATCCCGCCATAAGTGCGTTGCAGGTCCACGTCGTTACGCGCGTGATAGGCCAGCAGGAACGGCTGCGCCAGGCCGATCGAGTCGGCACCCTCGGCCAGATCGACGGGTCGCGCATGTTCTGTCAGCACGGCGGCTTCGGCGAGTTCCGCGGCATACTGCGCACGGCGTCGCTCGATCTCCGCCTCGTCCGCGTGCACGCGGGTCAGATGCGACACGGCCCGCGTCAACCGCGCGCCGATATCGTTCGGCGCCCGGCGCAGGCGAATGGCCAGCACGGCCTGAGCGTCGTCGCCAAAGCCGGCCAACTGCATCAGGTTGGCCAGCCACAGCAGCGACGGATGATCGGCACCGAGCGCCGCCACCCGCTGCGTGGCTTCGCGTGCCACGGCAGCGTCGCCGGCCCGCAATGCATAATCGGCAAAGTCGATCAGCACGCCGGCCGCATCCCGCGCCGCGCCCGAGGCCGTAAGCAATGTCGCCAGTCCGAACCGCGCGGGCACGTAGGCGGCGTCGAACGCAATCGCCTCTCGCGTGCGCGAAATTGCTTCGGCCGACCGCCCCAGCCGTGCCAGCACGACCGCCAGATTGTGTGCCGAGCGCGCCGAGGCGGCCAGCCGATGTGCCGCCTCGATCCACCCCAGCGCCGTCCCGAAATCGCCGCGCTGCTGCGCCACAAGTCCCAGCCCGTGCAGCGCGTCCACGGCTTCGGACGGCAGCAATCCGCGATACGCCGCATCGGCGGCATCGAGATCGCCCGCGAGTTGCGCCGTCAGCGCACGCTCCAGATTGGTACTCACCGTGGCAGCGTCGTTTCGCAAGACAGCTCTGTCATCGCAGCGCCCAAACATCGAGAGACCGGTCTTCGCATGGGAATGTTAACGCTGCGTTTATACCAGGCGGCGGAATGATGGCCGTACGCGCCGACGTCCCCACTGTCGTGCCGACGCCCTCTCGTCATGCCGACGCTCCCTCGTCATGCCGACGCCCCCTCGTCATG
>DASXFW010000102.1:0-3599 GCA_036489395.1 Acetobacteraceae bacterium
GTTCGCGATCGGAGCGTAAGTCTCCCCTCCCCTTGAGGGTGGGGTTGGGGGAGGGGTCGATGCTTACGTTTCGACCCCTCCCCCAACCCCTCCCTCAAGGGGAGGGGAGACTTACGCTCCGATCGCGACCGTTCATCCAGTCGCGCGGCGGCCCGTCGGCCGGTGGCAACTCGCGATGACACACGGGCGCAGGCGCCCTCACAAGGCCCTTCGCGCGGCGACTTGCGGTCACATCCGGATGTCCGCCTCCACCGTGACCGAACGCCCGGTGCCATCCAGAGCATCGCGCAACGCCGCCAGCGCCGCCAGGCCACACGCCGTATCCTGCTCGCCGTTGCCGCCGCTCAGACCGACGCCACCAACCACCTCGCCATCGACGACAACCGGGAAGCCGCCGACGAATACAGCGAACTTTCCTTCGAAGCTCCATTGGATACCGAACGCTTCGTTACCGGGCAGCGCAGGACCGGTGGGGGGACGATTGAACAAATGCGTGGCGCGCCGGTGCGCCGCGGCAGTGAACGCCTTGTTCCATGCGATCTGCGGACCGGTGATCCGCGCGCTGTCCATGCGTTCCAGCACGATCGGATAGCCGCCTGCATCCACCACGCACACCGTCTCGAACGCGCCGATTTCCGCCGCCCTGGCCAGCGCCGCCTGCGCCATGGTGCGGGCTTCGTTGAGTTCCAATCCGAGTGCAATCTTCATAACTTCATGTCCTCGACGTTGCCGCCGTAGGATCGCGCGGGATCCACGACACGCTGATATCACCATTGACGAAAGTCTGGCAGGCCATGCGATAACCGTTCGCGAGATCTCCTTCCGACAGGTGCCGGCGTTCCTTCGGCTTCACTGCATCGGTATTCTGTATCCCGCCGTCGATGTGGCACCGGCACGTTCCGCACAAACCGCCCCCGCACTTGAACGGAATCCCACCCTGCTCTCGTAACGAAATTCGGAGCAGGTTGCTGTTCTCCGGCGCGTTGACCGTCTTCATCGCGTTGGTGACGAAGACGATCGTCACCGTTCGGGGATCGGTCTCGCTCATGCGACCAGGCGCAATTCGGTATCGAGACCGCGGAATCCTACCAGCGAGCGAAGCCTGACACGCGCCGCTTCGATAGTCGGGAATTTCTCCAGGAATTTGCTGGGGATATCGTTGATGCGCTCGGGCGGCGTTTCATCCACCACGCGCACCTTCACGTCACGCAACAGCGCGGCAATCACGTAGCGCGCCTTCGGCTGGCCGCAGAACAGGTATTCGTAGGTTTCGTGCGGCTCGAGCCCAGCGCCGAGTTCGGTGCGGTAACGCCCGGGATGACTGGCCAGGATAACGAACATTGCTCGCCCCGACGCTCCCGCTGTTAGTGCGGCCGGCCGCCCTGTCATTGCGAGCGAAGCGAAGCAATCCCCGTCGAACCAACGTCCGACCGGGATTGCTTCGCTTCGCTCGCAATGACAGAAGGGCGATCGGCCTCGTCCGTAGTGCCCACGGCCCGATTCACTTCATCCGCGGTAACAGCAGCGCGGTTCGTTTCGTCGGCGGCCGCTTCGCGCGCGGCAGCCGCCGCGTCTCTCACCGCGGCCGCGTTCAACACATCGTCTTGCTCGATCTCGATGTCGTGGCTGATCCAAAGCTGGCACATCAGCCGGAACCCCTGCGCAATACGCTGCTCCAGGCGGGCCGATTCCTTCCAATTGGGCTCAGGAAGATGTTCGGCGCCGGCGATGACGCGACATGCGCACTTGCCGCATTTCCCCATCCCGCAGCCAAACGTCAGGTGCGGATAAGGAAACCGCCGCACGCCGGTGCGCACAACGAGGTTGCTGTTCTCGGCAACCTCGTCGGCAAACACCTCGCCACGCTTATGAAAAACGACGCGTGGCATGGTCAGGCAGCCAGATCGAGCTCGCGCAGCGGCAGATCCGCCTCGACATAATCATGATACAGCGCGGTCGTGTACAGCAGCCGCATCTGCGCACCAATTTCGCAAATTCTCAGGCAACGCCGCTGCAAATCGGGCGTGTCCGCGTGCGCGAGAACGATCTGGTAACCGCGCTCGCCATGGATCTCGTCGGACACGATATGCAGATCGAAGAACTCCACCTGCTCGTCGGTGAACTTGTACTGGGAGCGCAGCGCCGGCGCCTGGCGGCGGTAGATCGACGGCACCTGCGATTCCAGCCCGACAACCAGGCCGGCAATCGCCACGATCGGATCTTCCCGCATCGCCACGGAATAGCACCAGCTTTGCAGCCCGCGCGTGGTCGGCGACATGTTGTCGGAGTCCTTGATCCGCGCGCCGGTGGTGCCGCATGCCTCGGCGAAGCGGATCAACAGGTCCGTGTGACGGTCGCCGCCGATCTCCTCCTCATACATATTGGACAGCATGAAGTCCTTGGCCTCGGTCAGATGCGCCGGCAGCCGCGCATAGACGTAGGCAAGATATTCCGCGAACGGACCGACATAGTGGAAATGGTTCTCCGCCCAGCGCGCGAGATGCTTGCGGCTGAGCTTGCCCTCGGCCCAGGCAATGCTGAACGGGGACTTGTTGGCGCTGTTGCCTTTCACCGCGGCCTCGAGGGCGGTGCGGAAGCTGGCCTGATCCATGAGTTCGGGCATTTCGAGGGGCTCCTTTCGGTCGCTGTCGTATGTTGTATACAATATGTGGCGCGGGAGGGCAAGGCGCCCCTCACCCGCCGCGCCGGGTCGCGGCGGCGTTCATCACGTGGCGGTAGGCCAGCAGGGACGCGAGTTCGGCGTCGCCGGCGATCACCGCGCGCAGGATACCGGCATGTTCGGCCCAGGATTCACGCGCGAATTCCTCGCCGATCCCACGGAACAGGGGGGCCGAACGGTCGCGCAACATGCGCATCAGGTCGGCCAGCGTTCGATTGTGACCCGCTCGCGCCAGGTCGGCATGGAATGCGTCGTTCAGAGCAGGCAGCTCGGCGGCGTGCCCTGCTTCGATCGCCTCGGTGCCGCGAGCCAGCGTGGCCCGGAGCTGGTCCAGCACCGCCGGATCGCGCCGCCGCGCGGCCAGGCGCGCGTTGGCGGCTTCCAGCGTGGCGCGCACCTCCAGCAATTCCTCGGCTTCCTGCGGCGACAACGAGGCGACCACGGCGCCGCGCCGCGCCGTCACCTCGATCAGGCCTTCCGAGGCGAGCGTGCGCATCGCTTCCCGGATCGGATTGCGCGAGACGGCAAATTCCTCCGCCAGACGGTCCTCGATCAGCCGGTCGCCCGGCTTGAACTGACCGGCCAGAATAGCCGCGCGAATTTCGTCGGCCACCTTGTCACGCAGCGGCGCGTGCTGGACGCCCAATCGGGGAGCAACCACAGGGGCGGTCAGCGGTTCGGCGGTGGCGGACACGGGTGGGGGCTCTCCGGGCAGCTTACGCGCATTGTATACAACATCCGGACGCTGGCGGCAACCCTGCGTCGTTCCGGGCAGGGCAATCGGGTGAAGCGAAGGAAAGGCCGGGGCTCCGCCCCTGGACCCCGCCAAGGGGCGCTGCCCCTTGGATCCCCGCCAAGGGCATTGCCCTTGGAACCCTTTACTTGGCTGGATGGAGGGGAGGGGGCACAGCGCCGCTGG
>DASXFW010000132.1:0-4050 GCA_036489395.1 Acetobacteraceae bacterium
CGCCGCGGCCGAGGCCGCCGACGATGCCGCCCTCCTCGAACGCCTGCCCACCGCGAAGGAAATCGCCGCGCGCATGCTGCGCCGCTCGATCGGCAGCGTGATCGCCGACATCTGCCTCGATTTCGGCATCACCCCGTCGCACCCGCTGTGGCAGGAGCTGCGCCAGGCCGCGGCACGCAACGGCGGGCGGTTCACTCGCCTGATCCGCATCACGCAGTGGCGGGTGCTGAATGCCAGCCGCAGGTTCCCCCAGGTGTTTCGCGAGCCGGTGCTGGCCCTGACCGCCGTTGGCCGTCCGCCGGACGCCCGGCGGAGCAAGACGCCGACGTAGCGGCCATATTGCGTGTCGCCAGGGCCGCGACCGGACCGCCCTGAACGCTCGGATGGCTGCGCTGGCGCGCACGGGGCCGCATCGCGGCGGCCCCGCTGTGGCGATTCCGGTGTGGGTGTCCCGCGCCCACCACGTGGTCCGTCAGCGCGGCCGCAAGCCGCGACTCGGCTTGCATTTCAGAGCATTGTGCCTCACACTGCCAACGTCATTGCAACAACATGAAAGGAGGTGATCCAGTGTCTCATTGCTCCGTGGCTACCATCGCCCTGACCTGGATCGCCGGCGCGAGCGCGACGGCGTAGTTCCTCCGGTCCGGCGACGGATCGTCACAGACAATGTGAAGGCCTCGGCGGCAACGCCGGGGCCTTCTCTACGTACGGCCACGACCCACGACCCACGCGCACGGCTGCCACGTCCCCGCTTTGTGACGTGCGATCACAACCACGTATCGGCAACACGCCGCTACAACGCAACAACACATGCGAAACAGGCGCGCCCGATCATGTCGCTGCAACAAGCGAAGAGGTCCGAGCGATGGTCCGCCGAATCGCCTCACTGCTCATGCTGGGCCTGTGCGTACTCGCTGTCGCGGGATGCGTTGTCGTTCCGGCAGGGCCGCCGCCGCGTCCGCATGCCGATTGGATGCCCGGCCATTACAACGGCTGGCGCTGGGTCCCCGGCCACTGGGCCTGACGGTGCGCGCCAGACCGGCCGCGTAGGTCGCGATCGCGCGGCTCGGAAAGACATTCCGGTTACGATGCGATAGCGTGCGTTCATCGGGGAGCGCATGCCGATGTCCGCTGCACAGTCCGCCACACCAACCGGCCACGTCATGCCCGCCCCGGTCTGGCGGGAGGCAGTCGCCGTCATCGGCATGCTGGCGCTGCCGACCATCCTCACGTCAGGGACAATTTGGGTTGTCATTGTCGCCACGGTGGGGTGGCAAAGGACCCATGGCCTGCCGATCGCGCTGCCGAACCGCACCGACATTGGGGCGATGGCCTTCGGTCTGTACGCCGTTGGCACCTGGATCAGCGTGGCCCTGGCGTGGCGCTGGGCGGCTGCGCGCCAGCTCGTCGCCGACGTGTGCGCCTTCCGCCGCCTCACCTGGCTCGACGGAGCGATCGTGGTCGCCGGTTTCCTGGCCGCCGCCTATGGCGTGCCGCCGATCACCCGCTGGGTCGGCGTGTTGATCGGCGCCCGGGGACATAACTATCCGGTCAACCTGCACCATCCATTCATGCTGGCCCTGCTGATATTCAGCGCCTACCTGACCGCCCCGATCGGCGAGGAAATCCTGTTCCGCGGTTTGCTGGTTGCCTGGCTGCGCCGCCTGCGCTGTCCGATCGTTGCGACCTGGCTGCTGAGCAGCATCGCGTTCGCGTCGATTCATCTGCCGATCTACGGATTGGCCTGGAGCGGCGCGATGTTCTGCTTCGGCGGCATGCTGCTGGCGATCAGACTGTGGCGAGGCTCGCTCACGCCCTGCTGGCTGGTTCACCTGCTGTTCAATATGCGCGGCCTGGTTGTGTTTCCGTTGTTTGGGGTGGTCTCGCACGCGATCGGCGGTTAGCCCGCCTTTCGCAACTCGACCCTGATTTCGGGAATTCGGTGTCTGCGGGGCGCCGGTAAGTCGCTGAAAATCCGGGCATCGGCGCGCGAGAACCGGGGAAAACCGCGTGCGGTGCCGACCAAGTCTCTTGCGAAACGGCGCGCGAGCTTGAAACCCTGCTTGCATGTTTCTGCGCCACAATGTTCGTCACAAGGACGGCAAGGAGCACCGCTACTGGAGCATCGTGGAGAACTGCCGTGTATCCGGCGGGCGGACGGTGCAGCGTCACGTGTTGCATCTTGGCAATATTCCCCAGGAGGCATATCTATTCGTTGTGGCATGGCAGGCCGAATACACGGACGAATTCGGGATCTGGTGGGATACTCTGAACGACACCGAGCGGACTCGAATTATTGCCTCGGTTGGATTGCTTGAACGCCACGGCCCGAATCTGCCGTTCCCGCATTCCAGCGGCATTGGCGATCGCGTCATGGTCACATGCGCGAATTGCGGGTTCAGATCGGCGCCAGGCCGGTTCGCATCCTGTATGCATTCGATCCGCGCCGCGATCTTGTTGATTGGCGGCGACAAGACCGGCCGGGACGAATTCTACAGGCAGCTAATTCCGCTCGCGGATCGGCTGTACGACGAACATTTGGCAGCAATTGCCGCGGAACGCTTGGATGGAGGACGGAACGATGGCGGGTCGGCATCCTTTCGATCGGTTGCGCGCGGGCTTGTCGCCCGAGAGCCAACGCGAGGCCGCGGCATTGACCAATGCGATGGAACAGGAGCTGTCGCTGGGGGAACTGCGGCGGGCGCGGGCGATGACGCAGGAGCAATTGGCGTCGGACCTGCACATCGGTCAGGCCTCGGTCGCCAAGCTGGAGCGGCGGACGGATATGTATCTTTCCACGCTGCGCCGGTTCGTCGAGGCGATGGGCGGGGAATTGAATATTGTCGTGCGGTTTCCGGATCAGCCGCAGGTCACGCTGCGGGGGATTGGCGAGTTGGGGTAGGGCGCATGTTTTGCCTTCCCCCTCAGCCCATCGCCAGCGTGGGTACTGCCGTGGTCTGTTCGAACGCGCGCCGCTGGCGATTGGCCGGCAGAGGGGCTATATTCCTCACATGGACACACGCCAGCCAAAACGGTCAGAGCCGGTCGAGGGTGAGGTCGAGCGGACCGCTCGCCTTGCGCGCGAAGCCGAATTGATCGCCGAGGCGGATGCCGATGTCGCCGCCGGCCGTGTAGTCGACTTCGCCGAAGTGGAAGCCTGGGTCGAGAGCTGGGGCAAGCCGAACGAGTTGCCACGTCCGCGGCCTCGCCGCTGAGCGCTTTGGTGCGATGTGGCGCGGTCACTGCGATTTGCCGATCGCGCGCTCGATGACCTGTCCGACATGAGGCGATGGCTGACGCAGCCGGGTTCGGGCCCGGCCGCACGGCGCAGGCTCAATTCCATACTCGCTACCATCCGCGGGTTGCGTCGAGCGCCATGCCTCTTCGCCAGGGGAGAACATCCTGGCACCAGGGCGGTGACGGCACATGGCTACACAATTATCTATCGGGTCACCCCCGATACCGGTGACAGCAGGACGGCGGGTGATGTGATGGTGCTGCAGATTTTCGGTCCGGGTCAGTTGAGGGAACTGCTGTAGCTGACCGTTCGATCGACATTATCCGTCGCCGTCGGTCAGCAGTACAGGTTACGGTATGGCCTGAAATTTCTGAACGTTGAGCTCTTCCAGGACCTTAAAGTTTCCATAATGCTTGGACACATCGATGACACTCGTATCGCTGAGGTCCTCGAACTTTGATAGCCGTCTAACATACCAGTCTTTATCCGATTCGCGTGCCATCGATATGCAAACGCAGTATTTGTCATTACGGCGTTTGTCAGATCGTTTGACGATATCAACGAATTCTGCTGCACGGAACAAAAAGATGTGCGGAGTGTGAGCATTATCTTCTAACAGAACGTACGCCAGATATAGGTGGGGATTTTGTAGAAGCTTTTTCAGATCGCTGTCTGAGAGTCTGACTCGAATCGCCCTGGCAACATGGCATCTCGCTGATTTTGTTGAGAATATCATGCTCTGGCGGCCGATCGGGCCGGTGCCAGCCGGCGCGACATCAGCTTGACGCTGGCGATGTAAAGCCAGGTCACCG
>DASXFW010000134.1:0-1965 GCA_036489395.1 Acetobacteraceae bacterium
TTGCGAGCGAAGCGAAGTAATCCCACGATGGGTGCGCATCATCATAGGGCTTGCTTCGTCACTCCGTCCCTCGCAACGACAGGAGCGGCGGGCCTACAGAATGAACCGGCTCAGATCGCCCTTCTGCGCCAGCGGCGCGACCTTTTCGTTCACGTAGGCCGCATCCACAGTGATCGTCTCGCCCGCCTTGTCGGTGGCGGTGAAGCTGATCTCCTCCAGCAGCCGTTCCAGCACGGTGTGCAGGCGGCGGGCGCCGATGTTCTCCACCCGGTCGTTGATGTCCGCCGCCAGCTCGGCCAGCGCATCGACCGCATCGTCGGTGAAGATCAGCGTCACGCCCTCGGTCCCCATCAGCGCGGAGTACTGCTTCAGCAGCGAGTGCTCCGGCTCGGTCAGGATCCGCCGCAGGTCGGCACGCGACAGAGCTGCCAGCTCCACGCGGATCGGCAGGCGGCCCTGCAGCTCCGGCAGCAGGTCCGACGGCTTGGCCAAGTGGAACGCGCCCGAGGCAATGAACAGCACATGGTCGGTCTTCACCGGACCATACTTGGTGGACACGGTGGTGCCTTCGATCAGCGGCAGCAGGTCGCGCTGCACGCCCTCGCGGGACACGTCGCCGCCGCGGAAGCCGCCCTCCATCGTGCGCGCGGCGACCTTGTCGATCTCGTCGATGAACACGATGCCGTTGTTCTCGGCATGCGCCACCGCGTCCTTGGCCAGCCGGTCGTTGTCCAGCAGGCGGTCGGCTTCCTCGGCTTCCAGCAGCTTGCGCGCGGCCTCCACCGTCAGGCGGCGTTGCTGCTGCGGGCGGCCGCCGAACATGCCCTTCATCATCTCGCCGATGTTGATCATCTGGCCGGGCGGCATGCCGGGAATGTCGAGCTGGCCGATCGGCATGCCCTGCGGCTCCGCCACCGCGATGTCGATTTCCTTTTGCTCGAACTCGCCGTTGCGCAGCATGCGGCGGAACTTCGAACGCGTGTCGGCGGCGGCGCCCTCGCCCACCAGGGCGGTGATCAGCCGCTCCTCCGCCGCCAGCTCGGCCTTCGCCTGCACGTCCTTGCGGCTGGCCTCGCGCAGCATGTTGAGGCTGGCTTCCACCAGGTCGCGCGCGATGCTTTCCACGTCGCGGCCGACGTAGCCCACTTCGGTGAACTTGGTCGCTTCAACCTTGAGGAACGGCGCCTGCGCCAGCTTGGCCAGGCGGCGGGCGATCTCCGTCTTGCCGACGCCGGTGGGGCCGATCATCAGGATGTTCTTCGGCACGACTTCCTCGCGCATCGCCTCCGGCAGTTGCTGCCGGCGCCAGCGGTTGCGCAGCGCGATGGCGACGGCGCGCTTGGCGTCGTCCTGCCCCACGATGAAGCGGTCCAGTTCCGAGACGATCTCTCTCGGCGAGTATGTAGGAACATCCATCAGATCGACTCGATAATGATATTGCCATTGGTATAGACGCAGATTTCAGACGCGATCTTCATCGACCGCCGAGCGATTTCCTCGGCCGTCAAATCCGGCACCGCCATCAGCGCCCGAGCGGCGGCCAGCGCATAATTCCCCCCCGACCCGATGCCGATAACGCCGTCCTCCGGTTCCAGCACGTCGCCGTTGCCGGTCAGCGTGAAACTGCGATCCTTGTCGGCCACCGCCATCAGCGCCTCCAGCCGGCGCAGATAGCGGTCGGTCCGCCAGTCCTTGGCCAGTTCGACACAGGCCCGCTCCAACTGGTTCGGATACCGCTCCAGCTTGCTTTCCAGCCGTTCCAGCAAGGTGAACGCATCGGCCGTGGCCCCGGCAAAGCCGGCGACGACCGTACCGCCCGCGCCAATGCGCCGGACCTTGCGCGCATTGCCCTTGACGATCGTCTGGCCCATGGAAACCTGGCCGTCCCCGGCCATGGTCACGTGTCCATCCCGCCTTACGCACAGGATGGTGGTGCCGTGCCACCCGATCGGGTCGGCCGCGGCT
>DASXFW010000135.1:0-18879 GCA_036489395.1 Acetobacteraceae bacterium
TTAGGCACTGTTGATGAATAATCGAATCGGTTGAGCGAGGCACCGGCCTTTGGCCCCGTCATGCCGACGAAGGTCGGCATCCACGTCTTGCAGTGCCGCAGCGGAGGAAGACGTGGATGCCGACCTTCGTCGGCATGACGATATTATGCGACCGTGCGTCAACTGCAGCGATTATTCGTCAACAGTGCCTAACGGACCATTGTTTCGCCAGGGCGGGTTCGGAGTCCTGATCGCCCGCCAGTTATCGTGCGCACGATCATGGCGATCGGCCCCGAGCCGGCATCGCACCAGCATGCCATCTGCTGCCGTTTGCACGGGTGTGTTCGTGAATTGGTCATGTCCCTGGCCGGTCCAATGGGTGTGTTCGTTGGCTTGCCCGCCATGGCTGTTGACAGAGCCATGAACGTTATCAGCCACCGGAAGCTGCGACGCGGCTTCGCCCCGTAAGGACTTTCTTAAGGCATTCCATGTTGATGTTCAGCACGCGAACTTCCTGTCCGCGGCGCCCCGAGCCGAAACGAGGGATCCTAACAATGCACACGCTGCTGCGCCTGTTCGCCCACGGGTCGATCGTTGCCAAGCTCGCCATCATGGCCGCCGCCGGGGCGGTTTTCATGATGCTCGTAGCTGTTACCGTCCTCTTGATCGCCCGCGGCGAGCTCGCGGCCGAGCGGGTCGAAAAGGCGCACGCTGTGGTCGATGGGGTCTGGAGCATGGCGGACAGCTTCAAACACGCGGCGGACTCCGGCGCGATGACCGAGCAGGAGGCGAAAGCGCGGTTCTTCGCAGCCTCCGGCGCAATCTGGTTCGAGGATCACTCGAACTACGTCTTCATCTACGACACCGAGACCGGCCTCTGCGTCTTGAATTCCGGCAATCCGCCGCTGCTCGGCAAGGATGTGCGCGGCTTAAAGGACTCGAACGGCGTCCCCTTCGCATCGATGATGATCGACATCGCGAAACGAGGGACCGAAGGCACCGTCCGCTACGCGTTTCCCAAGGGCACCAACGCGACTCCGATGGAAAAGATCGCCTACGTCCGTGGTTTCGCGCCGTGGCACATGATGATCGCGACCGTCGAGTACATGTCCGATATAGACGACACGTTCTGGTTGATGGCCCGCACGGCCGGTGCTGTGATCGCTGTCCTATTGCTCGTGTCAATCGCGATCGCCTGGGCAGTTGCGCGCAGCATCGTCAAGCCGTTGTCTGGCCTCGGGGCGCGCATGGCAACGTTGAGCGCCGGCGACCTCGAGGCGCCCGTCACCGGCACTGACCGTCGCAACGAATTGGGCGAGATGGCGCGTGCGCTGTCGGTATTCAAGGACAGCATGGCCGAGAGCGCGCGGCTGCGGGCCGCACAGGACGCGGCAAAGCTTCAGGCGGCTGCCGCATATAAGGCGACACTGAACCGGATGGCGGACAAATTCGAAAGCGAGGTCGGCGCGCTGGTCGGGATGCTTTCGTCAGGTTCCGCGGAGTTGGAGGCTACCGCACAATCGATGACGGGCACGGCGAACCAGAGCAGTCAGCAGGCCGCGGCCGTCGCCGCGGCGTCGGAAGAAGCCAGCGCTGGCTTGCAGACCGTTGCCTCGGCCGCCGAGGAACTGACCGCCTCCATCGGCGAGATTGGCCGCCAGGTTGCGAAGTCGTCGTTGATCACTGGGAAAGCTGTGGGCGACGCCAAGCGCACCGATGCGATCGTACGTGCCCTCGCCGAGGGTGCCGAGAAGATTGGCGCCGTGGTGGGCTTGATCACCAACATTGCCAGTCAGACCAATCTCCTGGCGCTGAATGCCACCATCGAGGCGGCCCGTGCCGGTGATGCCGGCAAGGGCTTCGCCGTGGTGGCTTCCGAGGTCAAGAGTCTTGCCAACCAGACCGGCAAGGCGACGGAAGAGATCGGCGCACAGATTACCCAGATCCAGGCCGCGACCACGGAAGCCGTCGAAGCCATTCGGGACATCTCTGCCACGATCGAGGAAGTGAGCGCGATCGCAACAACCATTGCCTCGGCCGTCGAGGAGCAGAGTGCGGCCACTTCGGAGATCGCCCGCAATGTGCAGCAGACGACCGAGGCGGCACGCGAGGTGACCGCCGGCATCGGCGGCGTAAGCCAGGCCGCGCGTGAAACGGGCGCGGCAGCCGGTCAGGTCCTGAGCTCTGCGTCCGATGTGTCGAAGCAGGTCGGACAACTGTCCAGCGCGGCGAATACCTTCGTGGCCGGCGTCAAAGCGGCATGATGGGTGCGCGCTGGCCATGCCCTGGCCCGAACCACCGCTCTTCACCCTTTGCTGCCCGAGCGGCCTGCCAAAGGAACGTCCGCTGTTGGGAACCGACGCCGATCGGCGCAACTACCAGCGTGGGCGCAGACCAGCCGTCGAGGGCCCGAGCATCCAATGTCCGCTTCCCACCCATGCAGACGTGCAAGCTGACTCAGTACCCAGCCCGGGTTTTCTCGCAGCGTCGGGATCGCGTGGCCTACGCAGGGGCCGCCACACCGGCTGCGCCGAGCCGTGCTACTCCACGTACCGCGGGAACACGCCCTGTGGCGTGGGCAACGCCGTGCCGTCCGCGATCGGCGCGTCCAGTGCCGCCAGCGACCGCGCGTCCGCCGGCACGCCGAGCTGGTCCAGCATGCGCGCCATGCTGCCCGGCATGAACGGCTGCAGCACCGTCGCGACAATGCGCAGCGCATCGACCAGCACGCGCAGCACCGAGGCCATCCGCTCCTTGTCGGTGCGCGCCAGGGCCCAAGGGGCCTGATGATCGATGTAGGCATTGGCCGCGCGGATCACCTTCCACACGTCCTCCAGCCCCTCGTGGAAAATCTGCTGGTCCATCGCCTTCCGCATCAGCTCCGGCAGCGCCGCGGCGGCATCGAGCAGCGCGGCATCTTGCGCGGCGACGGCCCCCCTGCCCGGCAGCGCCCCGCCGCAGTTGCGCGCGATCAGCGTCAGCGTGCGCTGCGCCAGGTTGCCGAGGTCGTTCGCCAGCTCGACGTTGATGCGCGAGATGATCGCCTGGTGGCTCAGCGAGCCGTCGGCGCCGAACGGCTTCTCGCGCATCAGGAAATAGCGGATCTGGTCGAGGCCGAAGGTCTCCACCAGCTTGCGCGGCTCGACGACGTTGCCGAGCGACTTGCTCATCTTCTCGCCATCGACCACCCACCAGCCGTTGGATGACACGCGCTTCGGCGTCGGCAGGCCGGCGGACATGAGGAACGCCGGCCAATACACGGCGTGGAAACGGATGATGTCCTTGCCGACCATGTGCACGTCGGCCGGCCAGAAGCGCCACAGCGGATCGGTTTCGTCGGGGAAGCCGCAGGCGGTGACGTAGTTGTTCAGCGCGTCGAGCCAGACATACATCACGTGGTCCGGCGCGCCCGGCACCGGAATCCCCCATTTGAACGTGGTGCGGCTGATCGACAGGTCGCGCAGGCCGCCGCGCACGAAGCTGACCACCTCGCGGCGGCGGGATTCCGGGGCGATGAAGTCCGGATGGTCCTCGTAGAATTTCAGCAGCCGGTCCTGCCAGGCGGCGAGGCGGAAGAAATACGACGGCTCGCGCACCCATTCGACCGGTGCACCTGAAGGCGCGACCTTACTGCCGTCGGGGCGGGTGGTGAGTTCGTCCTCGTCGTAGAATGCTTCATCGCGAACAGCGTACCAGCCTTCGTAGTGACCGAGGTAGATGTCGCCGGCCGCCTCGATGCGCCGCCACAGCTCGGCGCAGGATTTCAGGTGCCGCTGCTCCGTGGTGCGGATCCACTGGTCGTTGGAGACGCCCATCTTTGCAGTCATATCCTGAAAATCGGCGGAGATGCCGTCGGTGAAGGTCTGCGGATCGACGCCCGCCGCCGCCGCCGCCTGCTCGACCTTCTGGCCGTGCTCGTCGGTGCCGGTGAGGAAGAACACGTCGTAGCCGTCCAGCCGCTTCCAGCGCGCCAGCACGTCGGTGGCGACGGACGTGTAGGCGTGGCCGATATGCGGCGCGCCGTTCACGTAATAGATCGGCGTCGTGGCGTAGAAGCGCCTGGTCATGGCATTTTCCCGGCAAGCAGACCCAGGCCTTCGATGAGCGCCTGGCGCTTGTCCAGGTTGGCGCGCTCGGTCTCGTCCTGCAATTCGGTCAGCCCGTGCCACACCTCTCCCCACGCATCAAGCGGACGCTGGGCGGCGAGGCGTTCTTGCTCCGGGTCGGCGCGGCCGCGGGCGGCCTCGCGCACCGCGGCGGCGAGGCCGGCGCGCAGCAGGTCCATGAAGGTGGAGAAGCCGGTCTCGCTGCGGGCGAGCGCATCGGACACCTCCAGCGCGCGGGTGGGCGGCAGGTTGGGCAGGTCGGCCAGGACCTTGTCCACCAGGGCGGCGATCTTCAGGCCCTCCCCGTCGGCCAGCAGCAGCGCGCGGCCGGGGGAGCCTTCGGCCAGGGTCAGCAGCCGGCCGCGTTCGTCGCCGGTCAGCTTCGGCAGGTAGTCGGCGAGCAGCCGGGCCATCGGTTCGTCGGCCAGCGGCGACAGGCGCAGGCGGCGGCAGCGGCTGCGGATCGTTGCCGGCAGCCGGCCGGGCGCGGCGCAGGTCAGCAGCAGGATGGCGCGGCTGGGGGGCTCCTCCAGGATTTTCAGCAGGGCGTTGGCGGAGGCCTGGTTCAGGTCCTCGGCACCATCGACGATGGCGACGCGCCAGCCGCCCTCGGCAGGGGTCAGCGCCATGAAGGCGTTGATCTGGCGCACGTCGTCCACGGCGATCTGGGTGCGGGTGCGGCCGGTCTTGGGGTCCCGCTTCAGTTCGACGGTGAGCAGGTCGGCGTGGCTGGCGGCGGCGACGCGGCGAAAGGTGGGGTGCGACGGCTCGAGTGCCAGGGAGTCGCCGATGGGGCGGCCGGACAGCAGGAAGCGGGCGAAGCGGTAGGCCAGCGTCGCCTTGCCGACGCCGTCCGGGCCGGTGATCAGCCAGGCATGGTGCAGGCGGTTGGCGCGAAGGGCTTCGAGCAGGGTCGCCTCGGCGGGGGCGTGGCCGAGCAGGAGGGGATTGGCGCGGGGTTCGGGGGCGGGCATGCGGGGGTTGTAGCAAGTTTGCGGAGGCTGCGCTGCGGCGGCTTCCCCGTGTCATGGATGGATTGGCGGTTGCCCAGTTGGATACCTATTATGCCCATAATCGGTAGTCGAACGGTGCAGGCATGTCGTGCGCGTAACATCGCTCGAACTTCAGACGCCGTGGAGGAGAAATCGCTGGTCGATCGCCTGCCCGCAGAGCGCCGCTCATGGCTGATGTCGCGAGTGAAGAGCAAGAACACCTCGCCCGAATTGCGCGTCCGCCGCGTCGCCCACTCCCTCGGACTCCGTTTCCGGCTACACCGTGAAGACCTGCCTGGACGGCCCGATCTCGTGTTTCCCAGGCATAAGGTAGCCGTTTTCGTGCATGGCTGCTTTTGGCATCGGCACCCGGGTTGCCGCAAAGCGTCCATGCCAAAGAGTAGAACGGAATATTGGCAGCGGAAGTTCGACGCCAATGTGTCGCGGGACGCGACGGCAGAGAGGGAGCTCCCGCGACTCGGATGGCGAGTGCTGATTTTCTGGGAATGCGAGACTCGCGACCCGGCGGCTGTGATCGAAACGCTCTGCCGGCATTTGCGTGGCGATTGACCGCACCATTCGCCTGTATCGTTGGCGTGGAACGGTTTTTTCAGTTTTCTGGCAGAAATCGATGCGCGTCTGTTTTCTGTTTGTTCCCTTGCGAATGTGTGGTATAAGCGAGGCATGAGCGACGAATCGGACCCGGACGCGTCGGCACCGAAGCGTCGCCGTGCTGTGAAGGCCGACGACGTTTCGTCCGTTGGGAAGCCGAAGGGCAGGAGCCGTCAAAGCCACGGACAAAACTCCGTCGTATATGTGCCGGCGATATTGAAGCTATTCAGGGATCGGTGGCGTCCGGGCGCTTCTACAGTCGTGTTCTCGCTTGACGACGTGCGGACGGCGGTGGAAGCCGTTCGTGCCGCGTCCGACGATCCGGATCGCATTTCGTCGCGTAATCCCGCCGACGTGGTGTATCGTATGCGCTCGCGTACCAAGCTGCCCGAGGAGATTTTGGACAAGGGCTTTCATGTCCTGCGAGCCGTGGGGCGCGGGCGCTACCAGTTTGAGAAAGCGTCGAGCGGCATCATCGAGGTGCCTGTAAGGGAACTTACCCCGGCGATCGATCAAACGCCTATGCCGGTGCGGCGCCTTCTGCCGGAGACAATGGCCGAGATGGACGAACAAGCATTGCTGTCTGTCGTCGGCTATTGTCAACTTCTCGATCACTTCACGGGGATGAAGATTTACCGGCTGCGCTCGCATGTTCGAAAAAGCGTGCCTGGTATCGGACAGGCCGAACTGGATGCGATCGATGTGGGCATCGCGTCCGGCGACGACGATGAACCGGTCATATTCCCAATCGAAGCAAAGGCTGCGTCGGACGAGCTCAATCGCGTGCAGATTTTCAACATGATACGATATGCCGCACACTACTTTCCCGGACTTAAGGTCCGGCCGTTGGCGTTGAAGGTCGATTTCCAATCGGCCGTGCATCTCATGGAATTCAACGTTGCATCGCGGCCGGGGGACCTTCGGATCGTGCATTCCGCCAGTTATGCCATCAACACGTCGAATGCTCAGATCTCCATGATCCGCGCGACGAACGTGCCGATGCAATGATGACAAGGCCGCCTGTAGGTATCGAACTGTTCGCCGGGTGCGGGGGGCTATCGACCGGCTTTCTCGACGCGGGCCTTAACGTGGCGGCGGGCTTCGAACTGGATGCTCGCGCGGTGGACGCATATAACTATAATCACGAGTATCGCGGAAGCCGCGGCTTCATCGCGGACCTGACCATTGCAACCGGACCGGAATTGCTGGACCGCGCAGGGATCGAGCGGGCCGATTTTATAATCGGCGGGCCACCCTGCCAGCCGTTTTCCATCGTAGGCAAGCGGCAGGGGACGCGCGATTCCCGCGCCGACCTTATCGGTCATTTCATCCGCATCGTCGGCGAGCTGCGGCCGTTCGCGATCATGTTGGAAAACGTGCCGAACCTCGCTACCATCTCCAGCGGCGAGTTGCTCCACGGAATGAAGGCCGAACTGCGTGCGCTTGGTTATACCGTGGGCCATTGCGTCGTATCCGCCGCCGATTACGGCGTACCGCAGAACCGCAAACGGTTGGTGGTTCTGGGAATCGAAGGAAAGAAAGCCATTCGCTTTCCGCTGCCGGAATTTGGCATAGCCGGGCAGCCCTACATATCGGCGTCGAGGGCGATCGACGATTTGCCCGACGCTGGCGAATTCGGCGATACGGGCATCTACAATCACGAGCCCACCGTGCATTCCGCCGACATGCTCGAACGCTTGAGAATCCTGGAGCCGGGCAAGCGCGAGCACGGGTCGTTCCATGACCGGCTGCACCCTGAACGTCCTGCGTACACGCTGCGCGCGGGGTCGGGCAATTTCAGCCCGCTTCGGCCGATCCACCACAAATATCATCGGGTCATTACGGTACGCGAGAGTGCGCGTTTGCAGGGATTCTCGGACGATTTTCGTTGGCCGGATCGCATTCCGCGTTTGCAGCAATATCGTCAGGTAGGGAACGCCGTCCCCCCGCCGATGGCACGCGCGTTTGCCGAATGCCTTGCCGATCAAATGGGGTGGAAGCTTGATCCTGCCGCCTGTGCTGGCGATCCCTCTACGCGGGAACCGGCGAATGTGCTGACCGACACCCAGCGGAAGGCGCTGCGGACGGCCAGGGTGCGCGGGGCCTCTCTTGGTAAGGTAGCGTTCGCGTCGCCATCGTGATTGCGTAGGATACGCACTTTGCCGCCCAGCATCGAAGCCTCCGACCAGCGACTGAGGCCGGAGTTCGCGGCAACACCGATCGACAGAATTCAACGCCATAACACAGCCGGTTTCTCACGATCCGCCCGACGACCTGCGGATGCGATTTCCATGCGAACCGGGCACAGGCTTCATCCGCCGCCGAGGCGACGCCTGGACGCGGGCTCCGTGACGGTCAAATGCCGAGATAACCGGATTTGATCTCGTCGTTGGCCCACAGTTCCTGTGGCGTCGCGGAATAGACGACGCGTCCCTTTTCAAGCACGTGTACATAATCGACCAACTGGATCGCAAGCGACGCGTTCTGTTCGACAAGCAGGATCGACAGCCCCTCCCGCCGCAATTTGCCGATCGCCTCCCAGACGCCCTGGATGATGATTGGCGCCAGGCCCTCTGACGGCTCGTCCATGATCAGGCAATCGGGGTTGGTCATCAGCGCGCGGCCGATTGCCAGCATCTGCTGTTCGCCGCCCGACAGCGTGCGGGCGCGCTGGTGGCGGCGCTCGGCGAGCCGCGGGAACAGCTCGTAAACGCGCTCCAACGTCCAGCCGTGGCGCTCGGCGGCGCGGCCGGCGACCACCAGGTTCTCGACGACGCTCAGGGTCGGAAAGACGCGGCGGCCCTGCGGTACCAGCCCCATGCCGGCACGCACCGTCGCGAATGACGAGGCCGCGGTGATGTCGCTATCCTTGAACACGATCCTGCCGCGCCGCGGCGGCGTAAAGCCGACGATCGAATTGACCAGCGTCGTTTTGCCGACGCCGTTGCGGCCGAGAAGCCCGAGGATCTGCCCCCGCTCCAGGGTCAGCGACAGCCCCTGCAGCACATAGGCGTCGCCGTAATAGGTGTGAATGTCGTGGACTTCGAGAAGCGCCATCGCTCACGCCGTACCGAGATAGATTTCCCGGACCCGCTCGCTGCGCCGGATGTCATCGGCCGCGCCGGTCAGGAGCACTTCGCCGAAATGCAGGACCGTGACCCGGTCGGCGACGTCGAACACCACCTCCATGTCATGCTCGATCAGCAGGATCGCGAGCCGGCGATCGAGCCGCCCGAGAAAGCGCGCCATGTCCTGCGACTCGCCGCTCGACAGCCCGGCCGCCGGCTCGTCGAGCAGCAGAAGCCTGGGATCGCTGGCGAGCCCGAGCACGATTTCCAACTGGCGCTGCTCGCCATGCGACAGGTACCGCACCTCGACATCCTTGCGGTCGAGAAAACCGGCCGCGTCCAACAGCGCCTCCGCCTTGTCGTAGAGCTCGCGATAGCCCGAAAGGAACCGCCACATGACGAATTTGGTTCGCCGCAGCCCGTTGACCGCCATCAGGACATTGTCCAGCACGGTCAGCTTCGGAAAGAGGCTCGTGATCTGAAACGTGCGGGCCATGCCGAGCCCGGTGCGCCGTTGGCTGGACCAGCGGGTCACGTCCTGGCCGAACAGCAGCACCTGCCCGGTGGTCGCCGGCAACAGCCCGGTGATGACGTTGAACAGCGTCGTCTTGCCGGCGCCGTTCGGGCCGATGATCGCGTGGCGTTCGCCGGGCTCCAGCGACAGGTCTATGCCGCGCAATGCCCGCAGCCCGCCGAAGCTCTTGCTGAGCCCGGCAAGCCGCAGGGCCGATCGCGGATCGTCCGTCACCGCTACTTGCAATTGTCGCAGGGCGGATACGTCCGGCTATACACCGGCTGCTTCAAATAGTCGGCCTTGTTGTAATTCCAGAACTGACTGACGTCCGGATAGGTCTTGGTCACCACGTTCCACAATTCGGGGTTCGGATAGCCGTCCAACTTCTCCTTTTCGACCTTGCGGACATAAATGTTCTGCACCGGATTGCGCATGTCGTCGAAGCTGACCGGGCCGCGTGGCGCGTTGACCTTGAGCGCCGTCAGCATGCTGATGAACTTTTCGCCGCCCGGCCATTGGCCGTTGGTTTCCTTCATCACCTCGTCGATCATCATGGCGGTGGTATAGTTGCTCTCCGAGAAATACGACGGAACCTTGCCGTATTTCGCACGATATGCCTTGACGAAAGCGATGGCCTCGGGCGTTTGCAGCGCTGCGCTCCACTGCAGCGCCGAGACCGCGCCAACCACTTCGTCTCCCATCTGCGGCAGGATGAATTCGTCAAACGCCGTGCCGCAGCCGATCAGGCGCTTCCCCGGGATGATGCCGGCCCCTTGCAGTTGCCGCGGCAGTTGCAGCGGACCCGCGCCGCCGACCGGCAGGATGAAGACCGCATCCGCGTCCGCCTTGATCGAGCTGATGTAAGGCGAGAAGTCGGACGTGCCGATCGGCGGCCACATCTTCTGGATGATCTTGCCGCCGCACGCCTCAAAGGCCTGCTGAAAACCGCCGACCGTTTCATAGCCGAAGGCATAATCCGCCGCGATCGTGACGACCTTCTTGATGCCGTTCTGACAAGCCCACTCGCCGAACGGATGCTCCGGTTGCGAACTCGACCACCCGGTGCGCATGAAATAGGGATATTTCGCGGCATCGCGCTGGGTCAGGTCGTCCGACGCCGCAATGGAGGAAATATAGACCACCTTTTCGCGGGTGCTGACCGGGGCGAGGGCGTAGCCGGTCGAGGCCAGGACGCCGCCGATCAGCATGTCAACGTGGTTCTGCTTGATGAGCTTTTCGGCCTGCAGCACGGCGGCGGCGGGCTTGGCCTGGGTGTCCGCGATGATCACCTTCACGGTCGCGCCGTGAAAGTTGTCCTTGTGCTCGTCGAGATACATCTGGAAGCCGTTGATCGAGTCCGTCGCGATCTGCGCCAGGGGACCGGTCACGGGCCACAGGACGCCGATGGTCAGATCGCGGGCGTTGGCACGCGGCGCCGCCAGCGTAAACAGCGCCGCGAGAATTGCCGGCAAGCCGGCGAGGCGAAACCACTTGGCGGTCATTTGATTCCTCCCTGATTGATCGTTGATTCTTAGCCTCGATCCGGCGCGCGCGCCAACCTGCCTGGCGGCGCGGCATCAACCGGGGCCAGGCGCCACCGCTGACGCAACGTGCCGAGAAGCCCGTCCGGCAACCACGAAATCACCGCGATGTACATGGTGCCCAGTACATACGGCCACCACGGCACCAACGTGCTGAGGTACTCGCGCAAGAACAACACGATGACGGCGCCGAGGACGCCGCCGAGAAGGGTTCCGGGCCCGCCGAGCACGACCATCAGCAGCGCGTCGATCGAGGTCGTCAACGTCAGGTCCTCGGGGCTGACCTCGCTGCTCACATGCGCCCACAACACGCCCGCCAGCCCGGCGAAGGCGCCCGACACGATAAAGACGATATATTTGTGCAGCCACACGTTGTAGCCGAGGACGGACATGCGCGTTTCGTGCTCGCGGATGCCCACGAGGCTGCGGCCGAACGGCGACTCGACGAAAACGTAAAGCAGCAGCAGCGATACAGCGAATAGGGCCAGGACCAGATAAAAATAGGCGGTGTCGTCGCCGAGGTGGATCGGTCCGAACGACGGCCGGCCCGGCAGGTTGAGCCCGTTGTCGCCGCCGGTCAGCGAATCCCAGCGATAAGCCAGGCCCCAGACGCATTGGCTCAGCGCCAAGGTGATCATGAGGAAATAAACGCCGCGGGCGCGCAACGCGAACACCGCGAATACGGCTGCCGTCGCCGCGCCCAGCAGAATGCCGCAAAGCATGACCAGCCAGAAATCCCAGCCGAGGCCGATGTTGAAACGGACCGCCAGAATCGCGGTCATATAGGCGCCAAGGCCAAGAAAGGCAGCGTGCCCCAGCGAGGCGATGCCGGTGAAGCCGAGCAGCAGATCGAGGCTCATCGCCAGGATCGCCAGGATCAGGATGCGGGTCGCCAGCATCAGCAGAAACGGCGTCGTGTGCGGCGTCACGACCGCCACCGCGACGATCAGCGCCAGCATTGCCGACATTTTGGCGAGACGGCTCATGGCACGCGGTCACTCACGTCCGAACAACCCCGTCGGCTTGACCGCGAGCAACAAGACCAGCGGTGCGTACAGTGTGAAATAGGCGGCCTGCGGAAACAGCACCTGGCCGAAATTGTCGAGCAACCCGACCACGATCGCGCCGATCGCGGCGCCGGTGAGGCTGCCCATGCCGCCAATGATCACGACCGCGAAGGAAAGCGGCAGCATGTCGGAATCAAGCCCGGGATAAACGCCGAGAAACCCGCCGCCGATCACCCCGCCGAGCCCGGCCAGGAGCGCGCCAAGGCCAAATGTCGCCATCGAGACGCGCGAGGTATCGATGCCGATGCCGCGTGCCATCTGTGCGTCATCGACCGTCGCGCGCACCGTCGCGCCCACGCGCGTCCGGTCGAGCACCCACGACAGGACGACGCCGATCGTCACCGCCACGCCGATGAGGAAAATCCGGTAGAGCGGCAGGTAGTAGCCGCCAAAGACGAGGCTGCGCGCGAGCACTTTGGGTGGATTGATGAACAGGTTGTCGCCGCCCCAGATGTCGAGCGCGCCTTGCTGAAACAGCAGCACGAAGCCGAAGGTCAACAGGACCTGCCGCAGTTGGTCGCCGCCGAGCGGGCGCATGAAAATCCGCTCCATCGCCACGCCGATGATGGCGATCGCCAGGGCCGCGATCGGAATCGCAAGCAGCCACGACCCGGTGAAATGGATCACCGACAGTGCGACATATCCACCGAGCAGGAAAAACGAGCCATGCGCCAAATTGACAATGCGCATCACGCCGAAAATCAACGACAGGCCGCTACCCAACAGGAACAGCAGCGCGCCATACGACATACCGTTGAACACCTGCAGCAGCCAGAAATGCACGTCCATCGCCGACGATTGTCCTCCCCGGGCGTCGTTGCCGTGGCTTATCACACATACGATCAACCGAGGCCAGCCGGGAAGGTGCGTTTATGGCCTGCCGGTTTGGGACCCATGGCCACTCAGGTGGCGCTGGCCGAGCAGGAGGGGGTTGGCGTGGGGTCGGGGGCGGGCATGCGGGCGGTCATAGAGGCTGGCGCGGGGGTGCGAGAGGGGCGTGGATCAACTCGAGTGGTTCGGGCTGGCGAAAACCTGGCTGGTCCGGGGGGTCGCAAGTAAAGCAAGCAAGGTGAAGCAAGCAAGGCCTTAACACAGATTTCGCAGAGAAGAAGCTTTAGCCACAGAGTCACACAGAAATAAATAAGAAATCCGAGCAAAATGAATATTTCCGGGGAACCCCGGGCTACATTTAAATCTTTCTCTGTGAAAATCTGTGGCTTAAGCTTCTTCTCTACGAAATCTGTGTTAAAGCCTTGCTTGCGATGCCACCAACCCCCCCGGTTCGGAGCGAATAGCCGCTCGGCCCCGAATGCCTCGGCTGTTCAATCGGACGGATCACGGACGTGCCGCCGCCAGCCGTATCGCCCGGAGAACAAAACCGTCGTCCCGGCGATAATCGCGTGACAGATCGGCGATCACACGGCAGAATCGACGCGTGAACGTCCTTGCACCACCAAAGGCCCGCCTCGGCATCGAGATCGTGCACGATCTCGTCTGCCCCTGGTGCTTCCTCGGCGTCCGCCGCCTGATGCGCACCCTGCGCCGCCGCCCCGACCTGCTGTTCGAGCTGACCTGGCGCCCCTTCCTGCTCAACCCCGACATGCCGCGCGTCGGCATGGCCCGCCCGGACTACGTGGTGCGCAAATTCGGTGGGGAGGATCGGGCCCGGCGCCTGTATGCCTCGATCTCCGAGATCGGCCGCGCCGAGGGCGTGCAGTTCCGCTTCGACCGCATCCGCCGCACCCCGTCATCCATCGATGCGCATCGCCTGGTCCGCTACGCCACCCGCTTCGGCCGCGCCGACGCAATGGTCGAGGCACTGTTCTCCGCGCATTTCACCGACGGCCGCGACATCGGCGACCACGCGGTGCTGGCCGCCGTCGGCCAGGCGTGCGGTCTGGACCCGCTGGCGGTGCGGCGCTTTCTGGCGAGCGACGACGAACTCGACGCGGTACACGCCGACAGCCTGCGGGCGCACCGGCTGGGCATCAACGGCGTGCCGTGCTTCGTGATCTCGGGCCGCCACGCCATCGCCGGCGCACAGGAGCCCGAAGTCATCGAGCGCTTGCTCGATGTCGCGGCGGTCGAAGCGGCGGAGTTCTGACCGTCGGTTAGCCTCAGGCGCGCGACGTCTGATTCAGCCGGTCTTGTCGCGGATTTGACCGTCGGCCAGGTGGCCGCCGTGCGGACCCAGCAGCGGCGAGGTGAAATCCGGCATCCACGGCAGCGACCCCGGCGCCGGCCGCGGCTGTATCCACACGCTGCCGGCGATCTGCGCCGCGGTGGCTCGCTCGCTGTGCAAGACCGCGGAATGGGACTCCCCGCAGGCCTGCGCACTGCCGGCGCAGGCGACGAACATGCACAGCCAGAACATCGAACGCATGACCCGCCTCCCGTGCTGAGGCGGTAAAACGCGCGAACCTTACATTGCGTTCATGCACTCTGGCGTGAGCGCGGTCAGGCCTCCGGGCCTTTCACGAAGCACATGATGCCGCGGTACGGCGTGTAGCAGACGATGGCGCGACCGGTCGGGTTGTCGGTCCGTCGCAATATGGCGCTGGGGGGCACGTCTTCCCACTTGCCTTTGACCAGCGCCTGGTAGTGGCCGCCCTGGATACGGAATTCGGCCGGCCGGCAGTCGGCATTCGAGCAACAGGACATGCCGGTGCCCGGTTGCCGCAGGCTTTGGAACCAAGGTTCCAGCTCCAGGTCGGCGTTGGGCGGCGGGCGCGCCACGGCGGACCCGTAGAGCGAACCCAGAACCGTGGCCAGGATCAGAGCGCGTTTCAGCATGAACACCACAAGCTGCCGCCGCGTGCCGGGGCAAACGGTGCACGATAAGGGCAGGACGCCGCGGATTGCACGCAAAGATGACGGCACCACCGGATAGCCGGGCCTAGCTGGCGCGGAAACCGGCAAAGCGGTGCGGGATGCTCCGCACAGCCACAATCACGTCGCGCCTCGTGGCGGCATCCGTGCCAGCGGGGAAATCGATCGATACGGTATCGACCAGGCCGCCGAAACGCTGCTCGATCGCGGCGGGGAGACCGTCGTAGCGGGCGCGGGCGACGAACAAATCCAACACGTCGTCGGGGATTTGCGCGGCCATCTGGTTCCAGGCGCCCTGCTTCGACATTTCGGTGAGTTTCGCGCCGAGCGCGCCAAGGCCATGCGTATCGAACACGCCGCGATAGGCCGGCGTGGAGCCGTAGAATGCGACGCGATAGCGGATCTTCTCCGCCGCGGCGCGCACCGCGGCATCGTCCGGGCCGGTTGCGACGAAGCCGCCGCCGGTAATCTCGAAATGCTCGAAGGACTTGCCGGCCGCTTGCAGTTCTTCCGCCAGCATCGGGCGCACGACTTTCTCCAGGTAGGCGCGGGTGGCGAAACTGTGCAGCCGCACGCTGTCGGCGACGCGCGCCGCGGTCTTCAGCATGTGCGGCCCGACCGCGGCCATGGCGATCGGCGGCGACGGCAGATGCAGCGGACCGGGCGAGAACTCCGGCGTCATCAGGGTGAAATTGTAGAATTTGCCGCGGTAGTCGAGCTTTTCGCCGTGCTCCCAGCAGCGGAAGATGGCGCGCAACGCCTCCACGTATTCGCCCATACGGGCCGCGGGGGCGATCCACGGCGTGGAGAACCGCCGTTCGTTGTGCGCCTTCACCTGGCTGCCGAGGCCGAGGATGAAGCGGCCGTTCGACTGCCGTTGCAGGTCCCAGGCGTGGTTGGCAACGACCATCGGGCTGCGCGGGAAGGCGATCGCCACCGATGTCGCGAGCTGCACGCACTGCGTCGCCAGTGCGGCGAAAGCGAGCGGGGTGAAGGGTTCGTGCCGCAGCTCGTTGGAGGTGACGCAGTCGGCGCCATCTTCCTCCGCCGCGCGCGCGGCGGTGGCGCAGGCGGCCCAGTCCTCAACCGGCAGTCCGACCGATACGCGCATGCGGCGTCTCCCCTCGTGCTCGACGTTGCGGCGGGGAGTTAACGGCTTGCGTCGCAGCGGCGGCAAGGGCGCGCGGTGGGCGGGGACACGGAATGCGAATACGCGAGACCCTATATGGCTTCCGCGTCCGCCCTCCAGACAAACAGCATGATCGCCGCTACGAAGCACAGGACCTTCGAAACGACGTTCAGCGCGAGCGGCACCGGTTCCGCGGGAAAGGCGAACCCGAACGCAGCCCACACGGCGAACACCACAAACATCCCAGCCACCGCGTAGCAGGCATACGCGGTCACCCGCATCGACGGCAGCAACGTCAGCAGCGATAGCGTGGCGAACTCGGCGAGGAACAACGGCAGGAAGAAAAGCTGCCGATACAGCATCGGATGCGGCGGAATCGGTGGATTGGTCCGCGTCATGACGATCAGATCGAAGGGAAACTCGAAGATCATCGGCGCGGCGGCAGTCCCGACGACGGCGCTGGCCAGCGCGATCTTCCAGCCCCAACGCCGCGTAAGGTAGAGAATCGCAAAGCAGGTCACCGCCGCATCGACGAACGTGCCGACGCGCACGTGACGGCCGACGAAGTTCGGATAGGCCTGCTTCACGTGCAGTCCGTAAACGTGTGTGACGACGATGACGGTATAGAGTGTCAGCAGCCAGATCACGATCATGAATCCGGCGACGACACGTCCTGGCCGCGTGATCCTGAGCGGGGCGCGCAACCGTTTGCCGGCACAGGCAAATCCGCCGGCAACAAAAAGCAGTACGATCGCCAGGAGGATCGCTGCGCCGCCGCTATAGGAATTCCAATAGACAGGCGAATACGGCTGCGGCGCGGCTTGCGGCGCCTGGGTAAGGTGCAGAAGCGCGTCAGGGCGCGCTAACCCTTCAGATACGCCTGGACTCATCGATCGAGCTACCCAATTCCAACAGTACTGAGTTGGGACCAGGGCAAATATCACCACAAAGTCCGGGACGCAATTAGAAGAATCTCGTGTGTTCGATAGTTTGATCGAAGGCTGATCAACGCTTTTCTGATGCCAGATACGGCCTTGGCGAATCTCGTTCGAGCGTGACCGATTACTCATCAGCCGGCAAGTAGGGCGACACTACCCACAGTGTCATGACCGGGCCATGACGCGAGAGTCAGGACTTTCGGCCCATGACTAAGGCACTGTTGACGAATAATCGCTGCAATTGACGCACGGTCGCATAATGCCGTCATGCCGACGAAGGTCGGCATCCACGCCTTCCTCCGCTGCGGCACTGCAAGACGTGGATGCCGACCGGAGCCTGCCACCGGGCACTTGACCCGGTGGTCGGCATGACGGGGCACAGGCCGGTGCCTCGCTCAACCGATTCGATTATTCGTCAACAGTGCCTAAGCAGCCGAACCCTCACCCAACTCCGCCAGCCACTCGCAAAACACCACGCTGGCCGGGTTGATCAGATCGTGCTGCGGCAGGTAGGCGAAGTAGGTGCGTGCGGGCAGGCTAACCTCGGGGAACGGCGTCACCAGCCGGCCGGCCGCCAGATCGTCGCAGACCAACGCGGTCGGTCCCATCGCGACACCCAGGCCGTCCACGGCAGCCTGGATCGACAGGTAGAAGTGATCCAGCGTCAGCGTGGCCGCCGGCTTCAATCCCGCATGGCCCGCTACCGTCAGCCAGTCGCCCCAGAGTTTCGGCATGGTGGTGACGTGCAGCAGCGTATGTTTCTCCAGGTCGGCGACAATTGTCAGAGGCTGCCGCTTGATGAGAGCAGGGCTGCAGACCGGCAGCCGGCGCTCGTTCAGCAAGGGCCGTGAGACGAAGCCGTAGAACGTGTCGGGGCCGCCGCGGATCACCACGTCGTATGCCTCCGGCAACGCATCGACAGGCTCGTTGGCTGTTGTCAGTTGCACCTCGATGTCCGGATGCGCAGCGCGGAACAGCGTCAGGCGAGGCAGCAGCCAGCGCAGGCTGAACGTTGCCAAGGCATTGACGCGCAGCACCGTAGCCACTGGCCTGCCCCGCCGCTCCCGGTGCTGTCTTGCTGCCAGTGCGATGCGGTCGAGCGCCGGTCTGAACTCGGCGAGCATTACGGCACCTTCCGGCGTGAGTGCCACACCGCGGTTCAGCCGGCGGAACAGCGTGGGCGCACCGAGCCACTGTTCAAGCAACTGAATTTGCCGGCTGATCGCGCCGTGCGTGACGCCGAGCTCGGCGGCCGCGTGTTTGAAGCTGCCGCGGCGCGTGGCGGCTTCTCGCTGCTGCTCGCCATTGGCGTGCTGGACAGCGCCGTCCGTATGGCTTTCCTGCTGTTCATGCCTTTCCTGCTCCAGGCCAAGGGAGCGTCCCTGACAACCGTCGGCCTGGCCCTGTCGCTGGTCTTCATCGGCGGAGCGTTTGGCAAGGCGGCGTGCGGCTGGCTCGGTGCGCGGCTTGGCATTCAGGCGACCGTGATCGGGACCGAGCTCGGCACCACGGCAGCGATCCTGGCCGTGCTTGCGCTCCCGCTCGCACCGGATTTGGCATTGCTGCCATTGCTGGGGGTGATGCTCAACGGCACGTCCTCGGTGCTGTATGGCACAGTGCCGGAACTCGTTTCCGCCAATCGCATCGAGCGCGCCTTTGCCCTGTTCTATACCGGCACGCTGGGATCGAGCGCGCTGGCACCCGTGCTGTACGGACGCCTCGGCGATGCCGTGGGGCCGACCTGGGCGGCAGGGGCGGCAGCCGTGACGGCGCTTGCTGTCGTGCCGCTCATGCTTCTGCTGTCGCCACGGCTGGCATCGCCGTCGAACGCGTAGCATCGATGATGCCTGCGCGAACATCGCAACGTACGTCGCCTGATTGATCGCGAACGCCCGCCGTCCGGCCCCCGTCATGCCGACGAAGGTCGGCATCCACGACTTTCGCTGTTGCATGGCGCACAGTTGTGATAGGGGTAGGGAGAGACGGTTGTCCCGCCTCCCCCTCCCTCCGAACCGGACTGGCGGTTCTCCCGCATCCGGCTCTCCGGTTGGTGGTATCACCCACAAGGGGACTGACGAACCGCATCATAGGCTCCCTGCAAACT
>DASXFW010000138.1:0-9562 GCA_036489395.1 Acetobacteraceae bacterium
TTAGGCACTGTTGATGAATAATCGAATCGGTTGAGCGAGGCACCGGCCTTTGGCCCCGTCATGCCGACGAAGGTCGGCATCCACGTCTTGCAGTGCCGCAGCGGAGGAAGACGTGGATGCCGACCTTCGTCGGCATGACGACATTATGCGACCGTGCGTCAACTGCAGCGATTATTCGTCAACAGTGCCTTACGCCACCGCACCGTCGCCGCGCAGCCCCTCCACGTCGCCCGCGCTCATACCAAGCCAACCTTGCAGCACCTCGTCCGTGTGCTGCCCGAGCACCGGCGAGGTCTCCACCCGCGGAGGCTTGCCATCCACCCGCACCGGCCACGCCGGCATCTTGAAATCGCCATGCGTCGGATGATGTATCGTTTGCATGATCCCGCGCTGTTCGAAGCTGGGATCGTTCTGCAATTCCATCGTATCCAGCACCGCTCCGGCCGGAATGCCCGCACTGCCGACCGCGTTCATCGCCTCATGCTTGGTGTGCCGTCGCGTCCACGCGGCGATGATCTCGTCCACTGCCGCCTCATGTTCCACGCGATCCGCCGGCGTGGCGTAGCGTTTGTCGCCAATCAGGTCCTCGCGCCCGACCAGCTTCAACAGCCGGTCCCAGTGGTCCGGATTGGCGCGGCTGGTCATGATATACACATAGTCGTTCGGCCCGCCGGGCTTGCATGGATACAGGCCCATCGGCGCGTTGTTGACTCCGACCACCTTGCTGCCGCCGCGCTGCGCGGGCTTGCCGGTCAGCCCCTGTGTGGCAAAGTTGATGCGCATGTAGTGCATGATCGCGTCCTGCATCGCCACCTGCAGCCGGCGCCCCTTGCCGTCGATCTGACGCCGGAACAACGCGCTGGCGACAGTGATCGCCATCGTCATGCCGGTGCCGGTGTCGCCGAGCGAAATGCCCGGCCGCGTCGGCGGACCATCCGGATCGCCTGTTACGCTGAACGTGCCGCCGCAGGCCTGCGCGATCATGTCGAACGCCAGGTTCTTTTCGTACGGGCTGCCCTCGCCGAAACCTTTCACCGAAGCATAGATGATGCCCGGGTTGAGCTCGCGCACCACATCGTAGCCGAGGCCAAGACGCTCGATCGTGCCGGGCGCAAAGTTCTCGACGGTAACATCGGCCTTCCGCAGCAGGTCCTTCACCAGCGAAAGGCCGCGCGGCGATTTCAGGTTCACCGCGATCGACTTCTTGTTGGCGTTGAAGACGTGGAAGTAATACGGGTCGGTGTCCGGCTTGCCGGGTTGTCGCCGCCGTCCGGGATCGCCGAACTGTGGGTTCTCGATCTTCACCACCTCGGCGCCCATCCACGCGAGCGCCTCAGTGCAGGAGGGGCCTGCCTCGAACTGCGTGAAGTCGACGATGCGGACACCGGAAAGGAAGTCCACGTCCGCGCTGTTGCTTTCCATCGGTCGGTCTCCTGCCCTGGGGCGGTTCTTGGTCGCTGGGCAGGAGCGTGGCACAGGTTGCGGGGTGGCCCAAGCCGGGCGAGGTGACCTGGATCCGTCATTGCGAGGCCGCCTGGCCGAAGCAGTCTCCCACTTCCCCCGTCATTGCGACGGCCGCCTGGCCGAAGCAATCCCCCACTTCCCCCGTCATTGCGAGGCCGCTTGGCCGAAGCAATCTCCCCGGGGGATTGCTTCGGCCAATCGGCCTCGCAATGACAGAACACTACTCCGCCGCAGCCCGCGCCTTTTCCAGGTCCGGCATGTTGCTCGCCGACGCAGTCAGCATCGGCGATTTCGTCACCTTCAGCGCCGCCGCCGCAGCCTCGTTCTCGGTGATCTTCGCCATCACCGCCTCGCGCGCGCGTTCGAAGTACTCACGGTTCGTCGCCACGAATTCCCGAGACTTCCGCAGCCCCGCCAGATACCCGTTGATCTCCGGCACCACATAGCGCGCCACCATGTCCCAGCTACGCATGGTGTTCTCCGGATTGGCCCAGTCGTGCACGAACCCCACCACCGTGCCGAACCCGCCGCTCATCTCCAGCACCTGCTTGATGCGCGCCACCAGGTCGTCGGGCGTGCCGATCGTCGCCACCGCGCCATCGGAATAGCCGGTCAGATCCACCGCCTGGTCCGGAGTCTTGAACACCTTCGCCCCCGGCCGTTGCAGCGTCCCCGTAATGTATTCGTTGTGGTGCCGGAAAAGCCCGTCCCGCGCTTGTTCCCGCGCCTTGTCGCGCGTCTCGGCGATGTGCCAGCTCAGCAGCACGCGCCAGTTCTTGCGATCGACCGTCTTGCCATGCTTTGCCGCGGCGGTTTCGGCAAACCCCCATTGCGTCGGCAGCGCGTTCAGACCCTCCGCCGACAGCGAGCCGATCGAGATGATGCCGATCCCGTGCTTCCCAGCCAGCGTCATCCCCGACGGGCTGATTTGCGAGGCAACCGCGAACTCCATCTCCTCCTGCAACGGCAGAAGCTGCAACGCCGCGTCGTTCAGGTTGAACCACTCGCCCTTGTAAGTGACTCGCTCGCCGTTGAACAAACGACGGATGACGCTGATCGCCTCGTCCTGCCGGTCGCGCAGCACCATCGGATCGATGCCCAGCGTGTGCGCATCCGACGCCAGCGCACCCGGACCCGATCCGAAGATCGCGCGTCCGCCGCACATGTGATCAAGCTGCACCATGCGCTGCGCCACGTTGAACGGATGATGGTAGGGCAGTGACACCACGCCGGTCGCCAGCCTGATGCGCTTCGAACGTTCCGCAGCGGCAGCCAGGAACATCTCCGGCGAGGCGATCATTTCCCAGCCGCTCGAATGATGTTCGCCGCACCAGAATTCGTCGTAACCAAGCTTGTCGAGATGCTCTACCAGATCGAGATCGCGGCGGAACTGCAGCATCGGGTGCTCGCCGATCGGGTGATGCGGGGCGAGGAAGGCGCCGAACTTCAAACGCGGCATGACGGGAGTCTCCTGGGAGGCGTGACCCACCAACGATGCGCGCGTCCGGTTACGCCGGCAACAGGCTGGTCCCACCCATCAGGGATGCGTCGATCGCGCGCGCGCATTGGCGGCCCTCGCGGATTGCCCACACGACAAGCGACTGACCGCGGCGCATGTCGCCCGCCGCGAACACGCGATCGATCGACGTTTTGTAATCGACCGTGTTCGCCGCGACATTGCCGCGCGGATCGAGCGTCAGTCCGGCTTGCTCGATCATGCCGGGACGGCGCGGGCCGAGGAAACCCATCGCCAGCAGCACCAGTTCCGCCGGCAGACGCAAATCGCCACCAGGCACGTCCTGCATCTGCATACGGCCGTTAGCATCCTTCACCCATTCGACGCGCGCGCATTCCAGCGCCTCGATGCGGCCGTTGCTGCCGGCCGCGCGCTTCGTCGTCACCGCCCAATCGCGCGCCGCACCTTCCTCATGCGCGTGCGAGCTGCGCAGCTTCAGCGGCCAATCGGGCCAGGTCAGCGCCTTGTTCTCGTGGTCCGGCGGCCGCGGCAGGATTTCAAGCTGCGTGACCGAGGCAGCGCCCTGGCGGAACGCGGTGCCGATGCAGTCCGATCCTGTGTCGCCGCCGCCGATCACCACGACATGCTTGCCCTTCGCGGTGATCGTGCCGAGCGGTGCGGATCGCGCCTCGTCATCGCCGGCGCCACGCTTGTTCTGCTGCGTCAGATAGTCCATCGCGAAATGCACGCCGTCGTGCTCGCGGCCTGGCACCGGCAGATCGCGCGGCCATTCCGCGCCGCCGGTCAGCGCAACGGCATCGTGGCTTGACAGCAACGATGCGATCGTGATGCCGCCTGCGCCGACCTCCACGCCGGTCTGGAAATTTACTCCCTCCTCCGCCATCTGTTCGATGCGGCGGTCGATGTGGTGCTTCTCCATCTTGAAGTCGGGAATGCCGTAGCGCAGCAGGCCGCCGATACGGTCGCTCTTTTCAAACAAAGTCGCTTCGTGTCCGGCTCGCGCGAGTTGCTGCGCGCAGGCCATGCCGGCGGGACCGGAACCCACCACCGCGACGCGCTTGCCGGTCCGGTGAGCCGGCGGCAGCGGCACGATCCAGCCTTCCGCCCAGCCGCGATCGACGATGCTGCACTCGATCGTCTTGATGGTCACCGGGTTGTCGTCGATGTTGAGCGTGCAGGATGCCTCGCACGGGGCGGGGCAGACGCGGCCGGTGAACTCGGGGAAGTTGTTGGTGGAGTGCAGGTTGGTCAGCGCCTGTTTCCACTGGTCGCGATAGACCAGGTTGTTCCAGTCGGGGATCTGGTTGTTGACCGGACAGCCCTGGTGACAGAACGGAATGCCGCAATCCATGCAGCGCGCGGCCTGGCGACCGACCGCATCGGCCGGCATCGGCTTGACGAATTCTTTCCAGGTGTGGCGGCGGATGTCGGGCTTTTCATAGCCGCGATCCTGCCGCTCGATCTCCAGAAAGCCGGTGGGCTTGCCCATCGTCGTGTGTTCTCCGTTAGTGCTTACCGTCATGGCCGTTAGTGCTTACCGTCATGGCCGAGCTTGACCCGGCCATCTGCGCACGAAAGAGCGGGGGTGGATGGCCGGCACAAGGCCGGCCATGACGGGTGGGGTCGTGGTCCGTCGCCTTCCTCCTTCGCCCGCCGCCGTTCACCGCCGCTATTCCGTTGCGATTACTCCGCCGCCACGGTTTTCGCCGCGTCGGCTTCGGCGCGCAGGTCAAGCAGCGCGCGGCGATAATCCTGCGGCGTCACCTTGACGAAACGCGACAGCGCATTGTCCCAGTCCTCCAGCAATTCGCGAGCGCGCGCGCTGCCAGTGAACAGGAGATGACGCTCGACCAGAATGCGCAGACGCTCGGCGTCGAAACGCAGAGGGTCGCCCATGCCGTTGTCCTCAACACTGATCGGGCGCTGGCGTGGCCGCCCGGCCGCGTCGGCCAACCCGAGCTCCGACGGCAGCACGGGTTCCAGATCGACCGCCGCCAGATTGCAGAGCCTCTTGAACGCCGCATGTTCGTCATAGACGTAGGCGATGCCGCCCGACATGCCGGCGGCGAAGTTGCGCCCCGTCGCGCCGAGCACCAGCACCACTCCGCCGGTCATGTATTCGCAGCCGTGGTCGCCGCAGCCTTCCACCACCGCGACGGCACCGGAGTTGCGCACTGCGAAGCGTTCGCCGGCGACACCCTGGAAATATGCCTCACCGGCAATCGCGCCGTACAGTACCGTGTTGCCGACGATGATATTTTGCAGCGGATCGCGCGACACGTTTTCTGGCTGGCGCACCACCACGCGTCCGCCGGACAGGCCCTTGCCGACATAATCGTTGGCGTCGCCCGTCAGGTTCAGTGTGACGCCGCGCGCGAGGAACGCGCCGAAGCTGCCCCCGGCGGTACCGTGCAGGTTGATCGCGATGGTGTCGTCCGGCAGGCCGGCATGGCCATAACGCTTCGCCACTTCGCCGGACAGCATCGCGCCGGCGGTGCGATTGACGTTGCGGATCTCGCGTTCGATCGCGACAGGCTCGCCATGTTCCAGCGCCGGTTCGGCGGCGGCGATAAAGCCGATGTCCAGCGCGCGCTCCAGGTGGTGTTCCTGCTGCTCGCAATTGTAGATCGCCACGCCCGGCTTTGGCGTTACCTGGTGCAGAACGCGCGACAGATCGACGCCCTTCGCCTTCCAGTGGTTGATGGCGGGGTGCATGTCCAGGCGGTCAACACGCCCGATCATATCGGCGAACTTGCGGAAACCAAGCTGCGCCATCAGCGCGCGCACTTCCTCGGCGATGTAGAAGAAGAAGTTGATGACGTTCTCCGGCGTGCCGGTGAACTTCTTGCGCAGCGCCGGGTCCTGCGTGGCGATGCCGACCGGGCAGGTGTTCAGGTGGCACTTGCGCATCATGATGCAGCCGGCGGCGATCAGCGGCGCGGTGGAGAAACCGAACTCATCGGCACCCAGCATCGCGCCCACCACCACGTCGCGGCCGGTGCGCAGACCGCCATCCACCTGCACTGCGATGCGTCCGCGCAGGCCGTTCAGCACCAGGGTCTGTTGCGTTTCGGCCAGACCGATTTCCCACGGCGAACCGGCATGCGTCAGCGAGGTGATCGGCGATGCGCCGGTACCGCCCTCGAAGCCGGAGATCGTTACGTGGTCGGCGCGTGCCTTGGACACGCCGGCGGCGACGGTGCCGACGCCGACCTCGGACACCAGCTTCACCGAGATGCGCGCGCGCGGATTGGCGTTCTTCAGGTCGTGGATAAGCTGCGCCAGGTCCTCGATCGAGTAGATGTCGTGGTGCGGCGGCGGCGAGATCAGCCCCACGCCCGGCGTCGAATAGCGAACGCGGGCGATGTTCTTGTCCACCTTCTTGCCGGGCAACTGGCCGCCTTCGCCAGGCTTGGCGCCCTGCGCCATCTTGATCTGCAGGTCGTCGGCGTTGACCAGGTATTCGGCGGTGACGCCGAAGCGCCCCGATGCGACCTGCTTGATCCGAGACCGCATCGAGTCGCCGTTCGGCAGCGGCGTGTAGCGGTCCGACTCTTCGCCACCCTCGCCGGTGTTGGAACGGCCGCCGATGCGGTTCATCGCGATCGCCAGCGTCGTGTGCGCCTCGCGCGAGATCGAGCCGAAGCTCATCGCGCCCGTAGCGAAACGCTTGACGATGTCCGAGACCGATTCGACCTCGTCCAGCGGCACCGGCTTGTCGGTGGGCTTGAATTCCATCAGCCCGCGGATGGTGAGCAGCCGCTTGCTCTGGTCGTTGATGATGTCGGTGAATTCGCGGAACGTCGCGAAGGATTCGCCGCGCACGGCGTGCTGCAGCTTGGCGACCGAATCCGCCGTCCAGGCATGTGCCTCGCCGCGCAGGCGGAATGCGTAATCGCCGCCCACGTCGAGCATGTCCTGATAGATCGGGCCGCCGCCGTACGCGTTGTTGTGCCGCTGTACCGCTTCCTGTGCGATTTCGCGGTAGCCGACGCCCTCGATGGTCGTCGCCGTGCCAGTGAAGCACTTGTCCACGAACGGGCTGGACAGGCCGACCGCGTCGAAGATCTGCGCGCCGCAATAAGACTGGTAGGTGGAGATCCCCATCTTGGAGATCACCTTCAGAATGCCCTTGCCGATGGCTTTGCTGTAGTTCTTCTGAACTTCGTAAGCCTTCAGCGGCAGCCCGTACTGCACCCTCAGGTGTTCTAACGTCTCGAACGCCAGATAGGGGTTCACCGCTTCCGCGCCATAGCCGGCGAGCACGCAGAAATGGTGCACCTCGCGTGGCTCGCCGCTTTCGATCACCAGCCCGACCTGGTCGCGCAGACCCTGGCGGATCAGGTGATGATGCGTCGCCGCCGTGGCGAGCAAGGCAGGAACGGGGATGCGGTCCGCGGAAACCGCACGGTCCGACAGGATCAGGATGTTGTGGTCGGCCAGCACCGCCTCGGTCGCTTCGGCGCAGATGCGCTCGACGGCACGCTCCAGACCCTCGGCGCCTTCCGATGCGGGCCAGGTGGTGTCGATCGTCTGCGTGCGGAACGCGCCACCGGCCGCCACCGTATCGATCGCGCGGACCTTTTCCAGATCGACGTTGGTGAGGATCGGGTGCGATACTTCCAGCCGGTAGTGCGTGCCGGCGTTGTGGCCGAACAAGTTCGGGTGCGGCCCGATGATGGAGACCAGCGACATCACCAGTTCCTCGCGGATCGGATCGATCGGCGGATTGGTGACCTGGGCGAAGTTCTGCTTGAAGTAATTATACAGCAGCTTCGGCTTGTCCGAGAGCACGGCGATCGGCGTGTCGGTGCCCATGGAGCCGAGCGGGTCCTCGCCATCGCGTCCCATCGGCTCCAGGAAGAACTGCATGTCCTCCTGCGTGTAGCCGAATGCCTGCTGGTGACGCAGCAGGCTCTCCGGATCGTTTGGCCGCGGCGGCTGGCCGTCGGGCGAGTCCGGCAGTTCCTCAAGCTTGAACTGCGTCGTTTTCAACCACTCGGCATAGGGATGCGCGCCGGCGAGCTTTTGCTTGATCTCCGCATCGTCGATGATGCGGCCTTCTTCCAGGTCGATCAGCAGCATCTTGCCTGGCTGCAGCCGCCACTTGTGGATGATGCGCTCCTCCGGCACCGGCAGCACGCCGGCTTCGGAGGCCATGACCACAAGATCGTCGTCGGTGACGATATAGCGTGCGGGGCGCAGCCCGTTGCGGTCGAGCGTGGCGCCGATCTGCCGTCCGTCGGTGAAGGCGATGGCGGCGGGGCCGTCCCACGGCTCCATCAGCGCGGCGTTGTATTCGTAGAATGCCTTGCGCTGCGGATCCATCAGCGGATTGCCCGCCCATGCCTCGGGGATCAGCATCATCATGGCGTGCGCCAACGAGTAGCCGCCGGCCACCAGGATTTCCAGCGCGTTATCGATGCAGGCGGTGTCCGACTGGCCGTGCGGGATCAGCGGCCACATCTTGGCCAGGTCCGGGCCGATCAGTTCCGACGCCATGGAACGCCGGCGCGCATACATCCAGTTGACGTTGCCGCGGACGGTGTTGATCTCGCCGTTATGCGCCAGGAAGCGATACGGGTGCGCCAGCTTCCACGATGGGAACGTGTTGGTGGAGAACCGCTGGTGCACCAGCGCGAGCGCTGACTCGGTCAGCGGATTGCGCAGGTCGTCGTAGAAGCTTTCCACCTGGGGCGCGAGCAGCAGGCCCTTGTACACCATCGTGCGGGTGGAGAAGGACGGCATGTAAAGCTGGCCCAGGCCGGGCAGCCGCTTGCGTTCGCCGATGTCGCGCGCGTTGTTGAGGATCTGCTTGCGGATCGCCAGGATCTTCCGCTCGAACGCGTCCTGGTCCTTGATCGCCGACGATGCAGCGATGATCGCCTGGCGGATGACGGGCATGGTCTCGATCACGCGCTCGCCGAGGCCGGTCAGGTCGGTCGGCACCTCGCGCCAGCCGACCATCGACTGGCCTTCGTTCGCCACCACCTGCTCGAAATGGGCGATGGCGAACTCGCGCGAGGCGTCGTCCCGCGGCAGGAAGCACATGGCGACGCCGTAGCGGCCGAGCCGCGGCAGGGTCTTGCCGGCGGTCTTCGCCCAGTCCTGTAGCAGGCGATCCGGCATCTGGATCAGGCAGCCGGCGCCGTCGCCCACCAGCGGGTCGGCGCCCACCGCGCCCCGATGGTCGAGGTTCACCAGAATCTTCAGGCCCTGGCGGATCAGGTCGTGCGACTTTCGGCCCTTGATGTTCGCAACGAAGCCGACGCCACAGGCGTCGTGCTCATTGCGTGGATCGTACAGGCCCTGTCTCACTACCTCTTGCATCGCCCGGTCTCTTTCCTTGGCGTGATAAATCGCCGCCTGGGCAGGAGGGCACATTCCCGCATCGCGGGTAAACGTCAACATTCCTGCCGCAGTGCAGCGTAAGCGAAGGGCAGGGGAGGGGCAAGCGGCGATTAGCCGGGGCAGCCGCGCGGGCCGACGGAAAGCCGGGGGCTCCGCCCCCAGACCCCCGCCAAGGGGCTTTGCCCCTTGGATCCCCGCCAAGGGCGGTGCCCTTGGAACCCTTTACTTCGCTGGATGGGAGGGAGGGGGCGTGATGCCGTTGGACTGGTG